>CAZOZE010000043.1:0-5441 GCA_964584215.1 uncultured Rhodobacterales bacterium | reverse complement strand
CGGGCGACGCCGTCGAAGCCGGCGCCGCCGCTGGGCGCGGCGATGTCGAAGCGGCGCACCACCGCCAGCCCGCGCCCCTTCGCCCGCTCCCCCGCAGCCGGGAGAGGGGCGAAATCTGCGCCGACGGCGCGCCGTCGCCAGGCTGGGCGGCGCCATCGCCTCTCGCACCCCCTCTCCCCCTTGGGGGAGAGGGTCGGGGTGAGGGGGCGGCGCGCGCCCTACCCGCCGTAGCGCGCCTCCAGCGCCGCCGCGATCTCGTCGCCCAGCCGCGCCACGGCGTCGGCATGGGCGCGGGCGACGCCGTCGAAGCCGTCGCCGCCACTGGGCGCGGCGATGTCGAATCGGCGCACCACCGCCAGCCCGCGCATCCGCGCGTCGGCCACCCGCACTTCGCCCGACAGCGTGACCGGCCCGCCCAGCGCGCCGACGAACTGATCCACCAGCACGTCGATGCGCAGCGTGGGGTCGAACTCGGGCGGCCACGGCTCGGCCAGCACCAGCGCGCCGGTGCGCGCGCTGAGCGCGGCGGCCAGCGCGGCGGTGGCGGTGCGCGCCAGCGGATCGGCCCAGCGCTCATCCACCGAGCGCGCCAGCGTGGTCACGCCGGTCAGATAGGCGATGGCGCTGTCCTCGGCGTAATCGGGCAGCGCGATGCGGCTGAACGCGATCGGCTCGCGCGCCACCGCGCTGTCGGTCGCCGCCGCCGACGCGGGGGCCTCCGGCAACAGGTGCAGCGTCGGCGGGTTCAACTCGGCGCAGCCGCCCAGCAGGAGCGCGAGCGCGGCGGCGAGGGGGCGTGCGGTCATCCTCAGCGTCCTATGATCAGCGAGTTGGGCCGGCGTTCCAGGGTCTGCGCCAGCGTCGAGATCGCGCGCGCAGCCTGCCGCATTTCGCGCAGCGCCGCCACCGCTTCGGTGTTCACCGACGAGCCTGCGCCATAGGCGTCGATGGCGCTTTCGGCCTTGGCGGCGGCGTCGTTCAGGCGGCGCACCAGCGCGGGCAGGCCCGAGGCGGCGTTCTCGAACGCCGCCGCCGCGCTGGAGGTCGCGGCCATGGCGCGCGCGGCGTCGCCCGCCAGATCGGCCTCGGCCAGCCCGTCGAGCATCCCGCGCGCGGCGCTGAGCGCGCCGGTCAGCTCGCCCGGCGCGCGCTTCAGGTCGGGATCGGCGGCCAGCGCGGTCACGCTGTCGAGCGCGGCGATGGCGCTGGCCAGCAGCTCCTCCACCGGCAGCTTGTTTATGCGCGCCAGCACCTCCTCGGCGCGGCCGCGCAGCGCGTCGAGCGTGGAGGGCACGCTGGGCAGACGCGGATAGGGTTTGGCGTCGAGATCGAGGCGCGCGGGCGGCGCCTCGGGCGCATCGACCAGCTCCACATAAAGCGCGCCGGTCACAAGACTGCCCGAGGCCAGCCGCGCGCGCAGGCCGCGCGCGACCGAGCGCTCGACGAAGGCGAGGTTCGATTCGGGGTCGCTGCCGATCACGCCGATGCGCCGGGGCTGGATCAGCAGCGTCGCGACGATCTGCAGCGTGGTCAGCGACTCGCCGGGCAGGACCGCGATCCCCTCCACCACGCCGACCTGCACACCGCGATACTCGACCGGCGCGCCGTCGCCGAGACCGCGCACCGACTGGTCGAACACGGCGGTCAGGCGGAGCTGCGCCGCCGGATTCTCGCCGAACAGGCTCTCCGCCGCCTCGTCGCGGCTGGCGTGCAGGATGAAGGCGTCGGCCTCGCTGGGCCCCGGCGCCGCCTCGGCGAAGCGGTCGAACACAACCCCGCCGCGCAGCAGCGCCGCCAGCGAGGTCACGTCGAGCCGCAACCCCTGCGCGCCAAGCTCGACCCCGACGCCGGAGGCGTTCCAGAACCGGGTGCGCGCGTCGATGCGATCGCTGTAGGGCGCGTTCACGAACAGGTCGAACTCGATGGCGTCGCCGTCGGCGCTCAGCCGCTTGGTCTCGACCCGGCCGACCTCGATCGACTTGAAATACACCGGCGCCCCGGGCGTGAGCGCGCCGCCCTCCCGCGCGCGCAGGGTGACGCGGCGGCCCGGCGTGTCGGAGGGGGTCAGCGGCGGCTCGGGCGCAGCGGTGAAGGCGTCGGTCGCCGCGCCGTCGCCCGCGCCCCAGTCAACCGCCAGATAGGCGCCCGACAGCAGGGTATCGAGGCCGCTGACGCCGCTCGCGGTCAACTGCGGGCGCACCACCCAAAAGCGGGCGCCCTCGCGCAGCCGGTCGCGCACGTCCGCGCTCATCCGCGCGCGGGCGAGCACGCGGTCGAAGCCCTCGTCGAACGCCAGCGATTCGACGCGGCCGATCTCGACATCGCGATACTTGACCGGCGTGCGCCCGGCCTCCAGCCCCGCAGCGTTGTCGAGCGCGATGGTGATCTGCGGCCCCAGCGTGGAATAGTGTCGCCACGCCGCGCCGCCCGCGATGGCCAGCGCGATCAGCGGCAGAAACCACGCGACGGACAGCCGCCCGCCACGCCGGGGCCGCTCCACGCGCGGTTCGGCCAGGTCATCATCGCTCATCGCGCCCTCCCCTCCGCCGCGATCCAGATCAGCCGCGCGTCCAGCCGCTGCGCCGCCAGCATGGTCAGCACCACCGACAGCGCAAACGGCGCCGCCGCGGGCCCCGGCGTGATCGAAGCGAGAAAACCGAGCTGGATCAGCGCCGCAAGCAGCGCCACCACGAACACGTCGATCATCGACCAGCGCCCGATCAGCTCCACCAGCGCGTGCAACCTGTGGCGCCCGTGCAGCCCCCGCACCGATCCGCGCGCGATGCCGATGGCGAGCCAGGCGATGGCGGCGAACTTGCACAGCGGAATCGCCACCGAGGCGATCAGCACCACGGCGGCGACGAACCACGCGCCATGCGCCGCCAGATCGACCGCGCCGCCGATGATCGTGCTCTCGTCCACGCGCCCGAAACTGCGGGTGACCAGCATCGGCCAGAGATTGGCGGGGATGTAGGCGATGATCCCGGTGGCCAGCAGCGCCCACACCGCCTGAAGGCTGCCGCGGTCGGGCCGCCGCAGCCGCGCGCCGCAGCGGGCGCAGCGCGCGCGGCGCTCCGCCTGCACCAGCGCGCATTCCGTGCAGCCGATCAGGCCGAGGTCGCGGGCGGTGACCCCGCCTCCAGTCACAGGCCGCTCAGCGCCCATCGCGGCTCTCCCCGATCAGTCGCCACACCGTCTCGCGGCACAACGCGGCGTTCTCGAACGCCAGCACCGCCACCGCGCCGCCCAGCGCCCAGAACGCCGGGCCGGGCGTGATGGCGGCGATCCCGGCGATCTTGACCATGCTGACCGCGACGCCGATCATGAAAATCTCAGCCATCGCCCAGGGGCGCATCGACGACGACCAGCGAAACGCCGCCGCCGCGCCCGGCGCCATGCGCCCGCGCAGCCGCCAGGGCGCCAGCACATAGAGATGCGCCAGCGCGCGGGCGACCGGCAGCCCCGCGATCACCAGCAGCAGCAGCAGCCCCAGCGGCGAGCCGCCCCCGCCCAGCGCAGCGGCGGCGTCGAGCAGCGAGACGGTGCGCTCCAGCCCCATCTCGCGCAACGTCAGGAACGGGCCGCTGACCGCCAGCGCCACCAGCGCCACCATCGCCAGCGCGGCGGCGATCACCCGATCCACCGAGCCGGGCTTGCGCGTCTCCAGCACCGCGCCGCAGCGCGCGCAGCGCGCGACCTCGCCGGGCCGCAGCGCGCGGCGGCGGTGCAGCAGGTCGCAGCCGAGGCAGGCGATCAGCGTCTCGGGGCGCGCGCGGGCGAGGTCGGACAGGCTCATCGGCGCAGCATAACCTGCTATCGCGCGCGCGCCCATGCCAGCACCGCGACGCGCAGCGCGCTGGCCAGCCCCACCCCCGGCGCGCGAGCGGCGTCGATGCGCGCGGCGAGCGCGTTGAGCGAAGCGCCCCGCTCGCGCGCCATCTCCGCCAGCGCCGCCCAGAACGGCGGCTCCAGCGTGACCGAGGTGCGGTGGCCCGACAGGGTGAGCGAACGCTTCACCGGGCCGGCCGCGTCAGGCATCGTCGCCTTCCGCCTCGATCCGCGCGCCGTCCAGCGTGCGACTCAGCCGCGCCGCATCCGCCGCGCTCAGCGCGCGCTCGGCCTTGTCGGCGCCATGGCGCGCCGCGTTGGCGCTCGCCGCAGCCTTGTCCGCAGCGCGGGCGCGCTGTTTTCGCGCGCGGCGCAGGTTGACGATCTCGGCGGTCATGACGTCGCCGGGATTGCGGCCCGGACGGCGGCGCAGCGGTGCGCGCCGCCGTCGATCCTGCGCTCAAGCCGTTTCATGCCTCGCCTCCATGGTCGCGTCGCCAGCGCGCGCGCGGCCGCCGCGCGCCCTCAACCGCGCGCGGTCAGCCCCTCGGCCCCAGCATGTCCTTCGGCTGCACCACGCGGTCAAAGGTTTCGCCGTCGCAATAGCCCAGCGCGATCGCCTCCTCGCGCAGGGTGGTGCCGTTGTGGTGCGCGGTCTTGGCGACCTTGGTGGCGGCGTCGTAGCCGATCTGCGGGGCCAGCGCCGTCACCAGCATCAGGCTCTCGCGCATCAGCTTGTCGATGCGCTTTTCGTCGGCCTCAAGCCCCGCGATGCAGTTGTCGGTGAAGGCCGAAGCGGCGTCGCCCAGAAGCTGCATGGATTGCAGCACGTTATACAGCATCATCGGCTTGTAGACGTTCAGCTCGAAATGCCCTTGGCTGCCTGCGAAGCCCACCGCCGCGTCGTTGCCGAACACATGCGCGCAGACCTGGGTCAGCGCCTCGCACTGGGTGGGGTTGACCTTGCCGGGCATGATCGAGCTGCCCGGCTCGTTCTCCGGCAGGATCAGCTCACCCAGGCCGCAGCGCGGCCCTGAGCCGAGCAGGCGGATGTCGTTGGCGATCTTGAACAGGCTGGCCGCCACCACCCGCACCGCGCCCGACAGCTCCACGATGGCGTCATGCGCCGCCAGCGCCTCGAACTTGTTGGGCGCGGTGCGGAACGGCATGCCGGTCAGCGCGGCGATCCCGGCGGCGATCTTTTCGGCGAAGCCCGCCCGCGTGTTCAGCCCGGTGCCGACCGCCGTGCCGCCCTGCGCGAGGAACCAGACGTTCTCCAGCGCGGTCTCGACGCGCGCGACGCCCTGGCGCACCTGATGCACATAGCCCGAGAACTCCTGCCCCAGCGTCAGCGGCGTGGCGTCCTGTGTGTGGGTGCGGCCGATCTTGATGATGTGGCCGAACGCCTCCTCCTTGGCCTCCAGCGCCGCCAGCAGCTTCTCCAGCCCCGGGATCAGCACGCGGGTCGCGGTGGTGGCGGCGGCGACGTGCATCGCGGTGGGGAAAGTGTCGTTGGAGCTCTGCCCCATGTTGACGTGATCGTTGGGATGGACCGGCTTTTTCGACCCCAACGCGCCGCCGAGGATCTCGATGGCGCGATTCGAGATCACCTC
>CAZOZE010000042.1:0-9089 GCA_964584215.1 uncultured Rhodobacterales bacterium | reverse complement strand
ATCGGCCGCCGCTTTCGCAACGACACCGAGCGGCTGGAAAAGCTGTTCGAGATGTACACGAAGATGACCGCGAAGGCGCGCGCCTGAAGCCTTGCGTCGCGGCGCGCGACACCCGCATACTCGTTGCGCACGACCGCTGCGCATGAGGGAGCCATGAAACGCGCAACCAACCTCTCGGTGGACGCCGCCCTGCCGGATGAGGCGCGGGCGCTGCGGATCAACCTGTCGCAGACCTTTGAAGAGGGCCTGCGCGAAGCCGTGCGGCGCCGGAAAACCGCCCGATGGCTTGAGGAAAACCGCGCCGCGCTGCTGGCCTATAACGTCTGGGTCGCAGAGAACGGCCTGCCGCTTGCGGCCTATCGGCAGTTCTGATGGCGCGCTTCAGCGTGCATGAGCTGCGCGGCGGCGGCGTGGTGGTGAACCTGCAGAGCGATTTCCTCGACTGGCTGGACACGCGGCTGGTGGCCCCGCTCGCGCCGCTGGACCAAAGCCCGCCGCCTGCGCAATACCTCAACCCCGTGTTCACGCTGAAGGGCGGCCAGTTCGCGCTGATCATACAGTCGAGGGCGGCGGTCCCCACAGCGGCGCTCGGCGGCGCGGTGGCCGACCTGTCCGCACAGCAGGACGAGATCACCCGCGCGATCGACATGGTTTTTCGGGGGTTCTGAACAGCGTGAACGTCCCCTCCGTCGCCGTCTCCTACGCCCGCACCGGCGCCTCGACCAGGGCGAACGAGCTTGGCATGCGCCCGATGCAGGAGCGCGCCTATGACAAGCGCGGCGAGCAATACCTGCTGATCAAGTCGCCGCCGGCTTCGGGCAAAAGCCGGGCGCTGATGTTCATCGCGCTCGACAAGCTGCACAATCAGGGCCTGCGCCAGGCGATCATCGTGGTGCCGGAACGCTCGATCGGCGCCAGCTTCGCCGATGAGCCGTTGTCGCAGTTCGGCTTCTGGGCCGACTGGGCCGTCGCGCCGCGCTGGAACCTGTGCGACGCGCCGGGTGAGGACGGCGGCAAGGTGAACGCGGTGAAGGCGTTCCTCGACAGCGACGACCGCGTGCTGGTCTGCACCCACGCCACCTTTCGTTTCGCCGTGGACCGCTTCGGCGTCGAGGCGTTCGACGACCGGCTGATCGCGGTGGACGAGTTCCACCACGTCTCGGCCAGCCCCGACAACAAGCTGGGCCTGCACCTCGGCCAGTTCATCGCGCGCGACCGCGCGCACATCGTGGCGATGACCGGCTCCTACTTCCGCGGCGACGCCGAGGCGGTGCTGGCGCCGGGGGACGAGGCGAAGTTCGAGACCGTGACCTACACCTACTATGAGCAGCTTAACGGCTATCAATACCTCAAGAACCTCGACATCGGCTATTTCTTCTACAGCGGCAGCTATGCCGAAGACATCCTGCGGGTGCTTGACCCGTCCGAGAAGACGATCATCCACATCCCCAGCGTGAACTCGCGCGAGAGCACCAAGGACAAGCTGCGCGAGGTTGAGCACATCATCGAGGAACTGGGCGCGTGGCAGGGGACCGACCCCGCCACCGGCTTTCAACTGGTGCAGCGGCCCGACGGCCACATGCTGCGCATCGCCGACCTGGTGGACGACGACGCGCCCCGGCGCGACCGGGTGGTGTCGGCGCTGAAGGACCCGGCGCAAAAGCACAACCGCGACCACGTCGACATCATCATCGCGCTTGGCATGGCCAAGGAGGGCTTTGACTGGATCTGGTGCGAGCACGCCCTGACCGTCGGCTATCGCGCCAGCCTGACCGAGGTGGTGCAGATCATCGGCCGCGCCACCCGCGACGCGCCGGGCAAGCTGCGCGCCCGCTTCACCAACCTGATCGCCGAACCCGACGCCGCCGAGGCCATCGTCACCGAGGCGGTGAACGACACGCTGAAGGCGATCGCCGCCAGCCTGCTGATGGAGCAGGTGCTGGCGCCACGGTTCACCTTCACCTCCAAGACGCAGGCGAGCGGCCCGGTCGAGGGCTTTGACTATGGCGCGGGCGGCTACGATCCGGCCAGGACCAACATCGGCTTCAACGACCAGACCGGCCAGTTCCAGATCGAGATCAAGGGCCTCGCCCAGCCCAGGAGCAAGGAGGCCGGGCGCATCTGCCAGCAGGACCTGAACGAGGTGATCGCCGCCTTCGTGCAGGACAAGCCCTCGGTCGAGCGGGGCCTGTTCGACGAGGAGATGGTGCCGGAGGAACTGACCCAGGTGCGCCTCGGCAAGATCATCCGCGACAAGTATCCCGAGCTCGACGCGCAGGATCAGGAAGCGGTGCGCCAGCACGCCATCGCCGCGCTCAACCTGACCCAGCAGGCCAAGAAGATCGCGGTGGACGACGCCGAGAAGGGTGGCGGCACGGCGCTGATCGACGGCGTTCGAAAGTTCGCCATGGACGTGCGCGAGCTGGACATCGACCTGATCGACCGCATCAACCCTTTCGGCGAGGCCTACGCGATCCTCGCCAAGACGATGAGCGAGGAAAGCCTGAAGCAGGTGGCCGCCGTGATCGCGGGCAAGCGGACGGCTCTTGGCCCCGATGAGGCGAAGGAGCTTGCCGTCCGCGCCGTGCGCTTCAAGACGGACCGCGGTCGAGTGCCGTCGGCGACCTCGGCGGACGCCTGGGAGCGGCGCATGGCCGAGGGCGCCGCAGCGTTCATGCGGTTCAAGAAAGAGGGCCGCTATGGCTGACATCGACCTCGACGAACTCGCCGACGCGCTGGCCGACTTCGCCCAGCCCGAGAAGCCGGCCGGACGCTCGCCCCGCGAGGAGCGCATCATCGCGGGCTTCGAGGAGATCCAGCGCTTCGTGGATGAGCACGCTCGCCCGCCGCAGCACGGCGACGACCGCGACATCTTCGAGCGGCTCTACGCCGTGCGTCTCGACAGGCTGCGTGCGCTTGAGGAGTGCCGCATGGTGCTGGCGCCCTTCGACCGTCAGGGTCTGCTGGGCGGCGTCGGCGCAGAGACAGAGGATGAGCGCGATGACGACGCGCTGATGTCCGAGCTCGCCGAACTGGAGGACGAGACGCAGAGCCTGACCCAGCTGCGTCACGTTCGTTCAAGCGCCGAAAAGCGCGCCGCCGAGGAGGTCGCGACCCGTCAGCGGTGCGCCGACTTCGACCGGTTCAAGCCCCTGTTTATCCAGATTCAGAAGGAGCTCGACGTCGGCATACGCGAAACCCGCCCGTTCGAGCTGAAGGCGGATATCGAGCCAGGGCGCTTCTTCATCGTCGGCGGCCAGAAGGCCTACGTCGCCGAGAAGGCGGAGGAGTTCACGAACGCTCAGGGCCGCCGCGACGCCCGCCTTCGCGTGATCTTCGACAACGGCGCCGAGAGCAACTTGCTGATGCGCTCGCTTCAGCGGGCGCTGAACGAAGATGACGCGGGGCGTCGCATCACCGAGTCGACCGCAGGGCCGCTGTTCACAGACACATCCGGCGACGGCGACGAGGCAAGCGGCGCCATATACGTGCTGCGCAGCAAGTCGGCGCTGCCGCAGATCGCCGAAAACCGGGACATCGTCCACAAGATCGGCGTCACGAACGTTCCGGTCGAACGGCGGATCGCCGGCGCCCGGCTGCAGCCGACGTTCCTCATGGCCGATGTCGAGGTCGTCACGACCTACAAGCTCTTCAACATCAATCGCACCAAGCTGGAGAACCTGATCCACCGGATTTTCGCCCCGGCGCGGCTGGACATCGAGATCAGGGATCGTTTTGGCGCCCCGGTCGTCCCGCAGGAATGGTTCCTGGTGCCTTTGAACGTCATTGATGACGCCGTTCAGAAAATCAGGGACGGCACAATTACTCAGTATATCTATAGTCCCGACCTGGGTCGGCTCGATAAAAGGGCCGTGTGAACCGAGCCTCACATGAAACGAGACCGCACGATGGCGGGCCCTCGCGACGACAGCATGACTCGCGTCAAGGCAATCGAATCACGCCACACCGAAAAGGGCGAGGGGTTTGAGGAGGCGCCCACCCGTCTACACCTGTTCCGGCCCGATCATCTCGGCCTGCAAATGAATCTGCTGCGCTGGTGCGTCGATGGCGCGGGGCGGGATAACCTCCGGAATCTCGTCCTCCGGCAGGCTGAGCCCCGCTGCGACGCAGAGGCGGTGTGCGCCATCGGCGCCGGAACGATGCTCGACGCCGCCAAAATCAGGTTTATTGACGACTCTCGCGCCGCGGGACCCTGGAAGATTTTGTGTGAGCCACGGGCCGATGCGTTCAGAGAGGCGCTGGTGTTGCCGATGCGCAAGCCCACCGCTAATGAAGAATACAGGCAGCAGGTCCGTCCAGCGGGGCGACATCGGATACTTTTGACGGGCGCCCCAAATCACGGCGCGCGCCTGCATCATTAACGCCTCCTTGAACGCCTCGTACAGCGCTGGGTCGTCGTCGCGCAGGCTCGGCGCCGAGCATCTCCACACTCGCGTTGAAAATCGGCATCCGACGACCGTCGCTGGTCCGGAACAGGTTGAACGCGCCGATGTCGGTTGTGCCGCCGCCTATGTCCACCAGCGCGAACAGCCCGTCGTCCAGTCGGCTAAACTTCGCCACGCCCGCCATTGCGGCGGCGACTTCGGGCTGCAGCGTGGCCGCTGCCTCGTTGATCCGCGCATCGACGTTTCCCTCACATTGGCGCAGCGTGGCGACAGCGCTCGCGCGGGTGGGTTGCTCCGAGCATTCGGACATCGCCAGCGCCGCCGCGATCACGCGCCGATAGCGCGCCGCGAGCGCCTTCTCGTCCAGCGATTGCGCTGGAAAGCCAAAATTGTAGGACCAGCGCAGCGTCCCGCGACGGGTGATGTCCGCGCGCTCGGTCATTACCCATCCTCGTGCAACCGCCAGAATCTGGGCGAGAAACGCCGCTGCATCGGCCTGTGACGCCTCATCCCCATCCTGCATCAACCGCGTCTTGATCGCGCAGATCGGCGCGCCGCCGGGGTCCGGCGCCAGCGACAAGGCGCCGTCCGGACCTTCCCAGAGGCGTGACGCCCATAGGTGCGGGTGTCCATCGACCTGCGCAAAGTCGCGAACCGGGATTGCGAACGCCGGTTCGCCAGGAAGATAGGGCGCGCGCGCGACAAGCTTGGTGGTTGTTGAGCCGAAATCGACGCCGAGCACCACGTCAACAACCGCATTAATCTGTGCCCCGGGTGCGGAACTGGCGCCACTGGCGATCATGCGCCGCAAAGTCTCGCGCGCCTCAGAGGTGATCCGAACCGTCGCCGCCGCCGCCGAGCATTCGCGCCGTCCGAAGGCGTCGGCCAGCCCTTTCAACCGGGCGTTCAGCAGCGCGCGCGTGTCAGTCGTCGGTGCAGACTGGGATTGTGGCGACGAAACAGGCGCACGCCGCGCCGCGTCTTCGGCCAGTGCGGCCTCAGCGGCGGCGGCGCTCAGGCGCGGTGCTCCGCGGATCATCCGCGCTGTGCGGACAGACGCCGCAGACCCACCGTTAGGTTGCGTGACGCACGCCTTCTTGCACTTTCTTTTCTTCGCGTTTTGCGGCGCTTGCGGTTGCTTTGGCTGCACGGAGACTACTGGCGGCGGGGCGTTGGCGGCTGGCGGAAGCCGCTCCTGCGCTTCAGCAACTGTCCGCTCGGGGATCGCCTGCGCCGCGTCTGCGCCCGAGCGCCTCATGGCTTCAACAAGTTTCTCGCCCAGTGAGCCGAGGCCGCGCTGCGCGTATCTGTTCATGGCGTCACCTCGATCACCGCCACAGCCAGGTGCTCCTCCTCCGCAGTGAAGGCGCGCGTGGTCTCGATCCGCTGGCGACGGATGGCGGCGCGATCATCGAGCTTGCGCAGCTTCGCCTCGTTCAGCGCAGCCGCCTTTCCCGCCCTGGCGTCGCCCTCATCGGTCGCGCGTCTGCGTTGTCGGTCAATCAGGTCGATCAGGTCGCCGCGTTGCTGCGCCAACCGCCGCGCGAGCGTCTGAAGCTGGATTGCGGCGCGATCCTCGGCCTCCGCCCGCCGCGCCTGCTCTGCGTCCTGAAACCGCTCGGCAAGCGCGTCGAACAGCGCGCCTTCGCAGCGATCCGCGACCGTCGCCATATCGAGTACAAGGCCGGCGTCGCGCCATGGCGCGCCCTGCGACGCGGCGGTCAGCGTCAGAGCTTCGGCTGCGTCGGCCGACAGCGGGGCGCCCTCGGGATGGCTGAGACCGACATAGGCGATGCGCTCCTGCATGAAGGCGCCGGAAAAGCGCCACAGCGCGGCAACCGTCACATAGTGACCCGGCGCGACGTCCACCGACGCAGGCAGCGCCGAAACGGCGACCCTCGCCGCTACCGCTGGCCTCAGCTTCGGCGCTTCGGATTCAGCGATCTGCGCGGCGACGAAGCGCACCAGCGGATGGGTCTGCGGCATCGCCTCAATGCCGCGCGCTGCCTTGGCTGGGCGCCCGAGGCGGCACCGCAACGGCCCGTCATCGCGCAGCAGCCGCCGCCCCTCGCGCACCTTGTTGCGGTCCAGCCACGCGGCGTAGGCGCTGCGCGCTTCCGGCGACAAGCGTATCTGGAACAAGTCCGCCGTCTCGCCCTGATGCAGACGGCTGCCAGGAAACAGCGCCGTCAATCCCGCCTCGAGGTAGTCGGCGAGGTCGCGTGCGCCGATCCAGCGGTTGAGGTCGCGCGCATCCTCTATCGCACGCAGGATGGTGTCGCCGTGAGCGATCAGCGCCGCCGCCTCCAGCTCGAGTTCCTCCTCCTCGCGCATCCGGTTGGCGACCGCTTGCGCGCTCTGATCGAGCCGGGCGGCGGTCTCTTCGGGCGTTAGGCGCCCAAGAAGTAGATCCGGGGACAGCCGCCCGATCTCCCGGCCCAGCAGCGCCTCGAACCCGCCCAGAGCGCGCTCGCACAGCCGCAGGCGGTCATAGAGGCGGTCATAAATGATGTCGTCGATAGTGTCGCGATGCATCAGGTTAAGCACCGAGACCGTGTCTGCCTCCTGCCCCATGCGATCTACACGTCCAATGCGTTGCTCCACGCGCATCGGGTTCCATGGCAGGTCGTAGTTGACGATCACGCGGCTGAACTGCAGATCGACACCCTCACTACCGACTTCCGAGGACAGCAGCACGCGGATGTCTGGGCTTGATGCGAAGGTCGCGATCAGCCCGGTTCGCCCGGTCGTCCCGCCGTGCATCACCGCAACCGGGACGCCATCGGCGCGCAGACGCTGCGCGAGATAGGTCAGCGTGGCGCGGAAGCTGGAGAACAGGATGACCTTCTGCCCCGGCGCATCGCGCGCGGTGTCGCGCAACGCCGCGAGCAGGGTGGCGTATTTGGTGTCCTCGCGCGCCATCTCCTGCGGCGAAGGCTCTTGCGCCGCCGCAATGCGCAGTCGGCTCACCAGCGGGCGGGCCTCGTCGGCGCGATCAGCGACTGCGTCGCCTTCGTCATCGACTTCTGAATCTTCAAGATCGAAATCCGCGCCGCCGCGCCAGTGCTCCAGCGCTGCGGGAATGGACGAGGCCAGCAGCCGTTGCGGGCCGGCCTTGAGGAACGCGGGCGGCATGCCGACCTCGGCGGCGTAGCGCGCGACCTCCATGGTGATGCGGTCATAGACCGAGCGTTCGCGCGGCGTCATATCGGCCTTGTGAGCGGTCACCTGCCGGATCACGCGCAGCTCCTGCACATCGCGACGGCGCGTGCGGTTCACAAGATTGGCCAGCAGGTTCGCCTGCTCGAGCCGCGCGGCGATCTGCGCGCGCGCGGCGCGATCCCACGGGTCCTGCGCCCGCGCCAGCGTGTCGGTGATTGCCGCCACCTGCTGGAGGTCCTTCAACAGCGGGTGGCGCGCGGCGGCGGCCACCGCCTCGCGCGCCTGCGCGACGTCGGCGCCGCGCAGGATCGCCTCGCGCGCGTGGACCAGCCGCTCGTTGGCGGCGATAATGTCTTCAAGCGCCGTCTCGTCGTGAAAAGTCTCGGGGTCGATCAGCGTCAGCAGCGAAAAAAGGTCACGATTGCGCAGATGAATCGGCGTCGCGGAAAGAAACAGCAGATGTTGCGCCGTTGCGCGCAGAAGTCGCGCCCCTGCGTTGCTCTGCGTCTCTGGATTGCGCAAGTGGTGCGCCTCGTCGAACACGACCATGTCGAACAGCGGGTCGTCCTCGGCGCGATCGCTCAGCAGCCGCGCCAGACGCGCCGCCGCGCGCCCACCGCCCTCGCTCTCGGCGTCGCGCCACCCTTTTGGCGGTCGCAACCCCTGAAGGCTCGCCACGGCGACGAAGCCGCGGTCGAAATCCGCCGGGGTTTCGAGCAGCGTCAGCAAATCCCCCGCCGACAGGATGCGCGCATCAAGGTCGAATTTGTCGGTAAGCTCGGCGCGCCACTTGTCGCAGAGCACCTTCGGGCAGACCACCAGAAGGCGGCGATAGTCGAAGCGGGCGCGCAATTCGGTCCAGACAAGTCCCGCCTCGATAGTCTTGCCGAGACCTACCTCATCGGCGATCAGCAGCGCGCCGGTCGGAGAACCCAGCATCTTGAGCACCGGCTTGAACTGGTGCGCGTGAAAGTCGGTGTTGGTCGCCTCGAGGCTGTAGACCATGTCCGACAGGCGTCCGGTCAGGCGTATGTGCGCCAGAACTTGCCGTAGCCGCGCGGGGTCGCTGAGCACGTCGCGGCGCAATAAGGCGACAGGCGTCTCCAGAGCAGAGGGGACGCGCTCGACCTGATCTAGCGGTATGCGGCTGCGACCCATCGGGGTGCGCAGCCATGCGAAGCGACGCCCCTGGCGCTCATCAACGCCATCAAAAACGCCGAACCGCGCAGGATCGGCGCAGAGGCGGATCAGATCGCCCGGCGCATAATCGTGGTCACACACACCACCGCCTCCCAAAATAATGACATCAGCATCAAAACGATCCAATCGTGCGCGTCGAGCGCCAAAGCGTCAAGGGCACTGAATCCGAAGATCGGGGCATGAATGCTCGTATTGCCTCATGAACGGATGTTCCTGAAGGTTTAGGCCGTTGCCTCAACCGAATGTTCCCGGTGCGTCGTGGTCTCATCGGTTGGATCTTCGGGTTCGGGTTGGTGGCCCATGGCGCGCGAAGCTTTCAGA
>CAZOZE010000041.1:0-6932 GCA_964584215.1 uncultured Rhodobacterales bacterium | reverse complement strand
CCGCGCGGCGGGCGAGCGGGGGCGTTTGGCGCGCGCGTCGCCGGTCAACACAAGGGGCGGCGGCGCTCCGCCAGACCGCCGCGCCCGGGCGCCGTTCCGATCCCGCCTCAGTCGAAGCGGTTCAGCCAGCCGCGCAGCAGCGCCCGCTCCAGCCGCACCGCCCGGTTGCGCCAGCCGCGCGCGCCCGCCGGGCGCCCCGGCCCCGGCGCGGCGGCGCGGCGGTCGAGATCGTTGGCGAAATAGGCGAAGGCCAGCCTGCGCCCCGAGGGCGTGACCGCATAGCCCGCCAGCCCGCGCGCAAAGTCCAGCGTGCCGGTCTTGGCGCGCACGCTTGCGCCCTTCGGCGCGCGGGCGCCCGCGTCGTCGATGGGATGGTCGCGCAACAGATCGGACAGGCCGCCGTCGCCCGCCGCCGCCAGCACCTGCGCCATCCGGCGCGGCGTCACCCTGCTGTCGGCGGACAGACCCGAGTGGTTGCGCAGCGCGAAGCCGTCGCCCGCCGGAAACCCGGCGAAATCCGCGATCCAGCGGTTCATCGCGGCGGCGGAGGCGGCGAGGTCGCCGACGGCTGCGCCGCGCGCGGCGCTGGCGGCGCGGCCCAGCGCCTCGGCGGTGAGGTTGGTGGAATAGCGCAGCATGTCGGCGGCCATCGCGATCACCGGGCGGCTGAGGTGTCGCGCGATCACCGCGCCCTCCCCGCCGCCGCCCTTCGGCGCGCCGCCGATCCGCATCCCGGCGTCCGTCGCGACGACGCGGAACACCTCCGCCGCGTAAGGACCGGGCGCCTGCACCGGCAGCCAGACCGAGCCGCGCCCGCGCAGCGCGCCCTCGCGCACCCGCCACGCCTCGCCGGGGCCGTCGGCGCGTTCGAAAACCGGGCAGCCGCAGTCGTCGGGCGCCAGGTTCAGCGTGACCGACGTCACCGCCGGGCTGTAGCGCGCGGCGTGCGCCTCGAGCGCATATTCCAGCCGCGCCCCCTTGCGCTCCCACGCCAGCCGGACGCGGTTGTAGTTGAGGTTGAGCGCGCCGACGGCGGGGTTGTAGGCGGCTTCGGGCGGCTGGTCGGCGTCGATGAACGGGATCGCGGCGCCCGGCAGCGCGCGCACCGCGCCGTCCACCACCCGCGCCTGCGCCGCCGCGTCGCGCGCCAGCGCCGCCAGCCCGGCGCTGTCGAGCTCGGGATCGCCGCCGCCGCGCAGGCCCAGATCGCCGCGCAGCCGACCGGCCTCGATGGGGCCCAGCGCCACCGCCTCGGTCTCGAACCGGCGCTGCGGCCCCAGGGTCGTCAGCGCATAGAGCGTGGTGGCGATCTTGGCCACCGAGGCGGGCGCGAAGCCGAGGTCGGGGTTCAGCGCCTCCAGCGTCTCGCCGGTCGCCAGATCGACCACGATGAAGCCGACGGCGCCGCTCAGCCCGCTGGCGGCGGCGCGCGACGCGCCGTCTTGCGCGACGGCCGCGCCCCTCGGCGCAGGCGGCGGCGCAGACGGCGGCGCATAGCCGGGCGCGGCGGCGAAGGCGGTCGCCGCCAGCAGCGAGAGACAGGCGGCGGCGCCGGAGCGAAATCCGTTTTTCATGAACCCGATCATGGCGTCATCATGGTGAACGCTTCGTTTATCGCCAAGCGCCGCGCGCGCGGATCGCTGTCGAGGAATGCCGCGACATCGGCCCGGTCAGCAACAGCCAGCGCGGCGCCGGGCCGCTGACCAGAGCGCGCGCCTGCGATGCGGGCAACCGGTGGCGGGCGAAGGCGCGGGCTGCGGGCGACAGCCCGGCGGAAAGCTGCTCGCCCGGCCGCGCCAGCGCCGCGACCGGGATCGTGCGCAGCAGGTGCTCCCACCGCTCCCAGCGATGAAACCCGGCGAGATTGTCGGCGCCCATCAGCCACACGAACCGCACGGCGGGATAGCGCGCGCGCAGCGCGTCGAGCGTGTCGGCGGTGTAGCGCACCCCCAGATGCGCCTCGATGTCGGTCACGACGACGCGCGGGTGGCGGATCAGGTCGCGGCAGGCGGCCATGCGCCGCGCCAGCGCCGCCGGGCCGCGCGGCTTCAGCGGATTGCCCGGCGACACCAGCCACCACACCCGGTCGAGCGCCAGCGCGCGCAGCGCCCAGCGCGTGATGTGGACGTGGCCCGCATGCGGCGGATCGAACGAGCCGCCCAGCAGGCCGATGCGCTGGCCGGGCGTGGCGAAGGGGCCGATGCGGGACAAGGACGCTGCGCCTCCGGGCGGCGAGGGACTGACGCTGCAGAAGGAAGGCGCGGCGGGGGTCGTGTCAACCGGGCGCGTGCGTGCGCGCGGCGCCCGATCGGGTCTGGCGGGGGACACTGGCTGCGGCGGTAGGATTCGAACCTACGGCCGTCCGATTAACAGTCGGATGCTCTACCACTGAGCTACGCCGCATCGCCAGTGACGCGCGTTTAGCAGACGGAAATGGGGGCGTCCAGACGTCACCTGCGGATCGGCCGGTTTGCGCGCAGGGCGCGGTCGCGCGCGGCGGCGCGGCGCGCTATCCTCGGGCGGTCAACCGGAGAATCGCCATGCGCCGCCTGATCGTGATCGCCCTGTTCGCGCCCGCCGCCGCCTTTGCGGGCGAGGCGCGGGTGGTCGGCGCGACCGCGACGCCGGGCGCGCAGGGCTGGCGCTTCGACGTGACGGTGGCGCATGCCGACGCGGGGTGGGACCATTACGCCGACGCCTGGGAGGTCGCAGGCCCCGGCGGCGCCGTGCTGGGCGTGCGCGAACTGCTGCACCCGCACGACGACGAACAGCCGTTCACGCGATCGTTGAGCGGCGTCGCTGTTCCCGCGGGCGCGGATCATGTCACCCTCCGCGCGCGCGACAGCGTGCACGGATGGGGCGCGCCGTTCACGCTGACGCTGCTGCGCTGAGCGGCGAGGGGGAGAGGGCTGCGCGATGCAGGCGATCAAGCGGTTCGGCGGCCGGGCGCTGTTCGCCTTCTTCATCGGCGCGCTGGCGATGATCACCTTTCACCAGTCGGCGGTCGGGCTGTTCCGCGAGGCGGGGATGTTTCCGGTGCGGCCGTTCATCCTGTCGCCCTCGGGGCCGCTGCGCGTGCCGGCGGTGGTCAACGGCGCGTTCTGGTCGGGGCTGTGGGGGATCGTGTTCCTGCTGGCGTTCCTGCCGCTGATGCGGCGGGTGATGCCGGAATGGGTCGCGGGCTTCGTCTGGGGCTTCGTCGTGCCGGTGGCGACGCTGTTTCTGGTGGTGGCGCCGCTCAAGGGCCAGCCGATCGCCTATTCCCAGCCCTGGGGCTCGATGCTGCGCATCGCGCTGGCGCACGGGTTCTGGGGCTTCGGAATGGCGGCGCTGTGGCGGGGCCTGGGCGGCGAGCGGCGCTGAGGGCGCGGCGTCGCGTCCTGTTGGCGAAAGGCGATTGATCGCGATCAATGGCGGCGAGGCGAAAGCCGCTATCTTCGGTCGTCGCCGAGCCGCAGGAGACGCGCCCGTGAGAAAACTGTTCGCCGCCATCGCGCTGTCGCTCTGCGCGCTCGCATTTTCGCCCGGGGCCGGGTCGGCGCAGGGGGTGATCGGCGTCGGCACGATGTCGCAGGGCTCGATCAGCTTCTCCACCGGCTCGGTGATCGCGCAGATGATGACCGAGCGGCTGGGCCTGCAGGCGCGGGTGCTGCCCAACTCCGGCGAGACCACGCTGATCCCGCTGCTGGACGCGGGAGAGCTGGATTTCGGCGTCGCCAACGCGCTGGAGGCCGCCGAGGCGGTCGAGGGCCTGGGCGGCTTTCAGGGCGCGCCGATGCGCAACCTGCGGGTGGCGGCGGCGCTGTTTCCGCTGCGCGTGGCGCTGTTCGTGCGCGCCGACAGCGATATCCACTCCATAGCCGATCTGCGCGGCGAGCGGGTGACGGCGGGGTTCTCGGCGATGGCGTCGATCACCGCGATGCTGGAGGCGGTGCTGGCGACCGGCGACCTGACGCTGGCGGACGTGACCCCGGTGCTGGCGCCGAACGTGGTGGTCGGGGCGGACCTGTTCACCGACGGGCGCGCGGACGCCTTCTTCTTCGCCGTCGGCGCCGCCAAGGTGGCGGAGGTCAACGCGGCGGCGGCGGTGCGCATCGTGCCGGTCGCCGACGACGCCGCCGCGCTGGCGCGGATGCAGGCGATCTTTCCCGAGGCCTATGTGACCAACGTCGCCCCGGCGCCGGGGCTGGTCGGCGTGTCGGACGCGACGCCGGTGATGGCGTTCGACAACCTGCTGCTGACCAACGCCGCCACGCCCGACGCGGTGGTGCGCGCCGTGGTGGCCGGGCTCGCGGCCGAGAAAGCCGCGCTGACGGCGGGATTTCCGCTGTTTCGCGGCCTCGACCCGGCGGCGCTGCACAAGCCCGGCCTGCGCGCGCCGTTCCACCCCGCGACGGTCGCCTGGGCTGCGGGGCGCTGAATGGCGCAAGTGTCTGACGGCGCAGGCGCGCTGGCGCGCGCGACGGCGGCGGCGCGCTGGGGCTTGCGCGGGCTGCTGCTGACGGCGCTGACCGCCTGGCTGGCGGGCGCGCCCGCCATGCTGGGGGCCTATTTCTACACCGAGCAGTTCTTGGCGCTGGCGGCGGGCGTCTCGGCGGCGATGGCGCTGCTGGCGCCGGGCGACGCCGCGCGCGGCCTGCGCGGCATGCGCGGCGCGGCGGCGCGCGCGGCGCTGGCGGCGCTGACGCTGGGCGTTTTCGGGTTTGTGGCGCTGCGCTATCCGACCCTGCAACGCGATCTGGCCTTCGCGCCGCCGGGCGCGGTCGCGCTGGCGCTGGCGATGATCGTCGGCGTTATGGCGGCGGTGCGGCGGCGCGCGGGCGGCTTTCTGCCGCTGCTGCTGATCGCGCTGACGCTGTTCGCGCTGTTCATCGGCCCCGGTCTGGCGCCGGAATACGCCACCCGCCCGGTCGCGCCCGCGCGGCTGGCGGCGTATCTGGCGCTCGACACCAACGCGCTGTTCTCGAAACTGCTCGACATCGCCGCGATCACCGTGGCGCCGTTCATCGTGTTCGGCTTTCTGCTCAACGCCTTCGGCGGCGCGGCGGTGTTCTCGGCGCTGGCGGCGCGGCTGGTGGGCGGCTGCGAGGGCGGCGCGGCGAAAGTGTCGGTGCTGGGGTCGGCGGCGTTCGGCATGGTGTCGGGCAGCGCGGTGGCCAATGTCGCGGCGGTGGGCGCGGTGTCGATCCCGATGATGACGCGCGGCGGCTATCGCCCGCACGCCGCCGCCGCCATTGAGGCGGTGTCCTCCACCGGCGGGCAGCTGATGCCGCCGGTGATGGGCGCCGCCGCGTTCCTGATGGCGGAGCTGCTGGAGGTTCCCTATCGCGACATCGCGCTGGCGGCGCTGATCCCGGCGGGGCTGTATTACGCCGCGCTGCTGTGCGCGGTGGATTTCGAGGCCCGGCGGCGGCGCGGCGCCGCAGACGCGCCGCCGGAGCGCCCGCGCGCAGCCCCGCCCGTCGTCCCGCCTGTCGCCCCGCCCGTCAACGGCTGGCGCTATCTGCTCGCGATCGCGGCGCTGGTCTGGCTGCTGTTCGTCAGCGGCTTCTCCGCCCCTTACGCCGGGTTGCTGGCGACGGCGGCGCTGACGGCGATCCATCTGTTCTGGCCGCTGGCGGGCGTGGCCGGGCGCGCGCGCGGCGCGGCGCGCGATCTGCTGCTGGCGATGGACCCGGTGGCCGACATCGTGATGCTGGCGGCGGCGGCGGGGCTGGTGATCGGCGTGCTCAACGTCACCGGCGTCGCCTTTGCGGTCACGCTGCAGATGCTGGCGGCGAGCGGCGGCGATCTGGGCCTGCTGCTGGCGCTGACCGCGCTGGTCAGCCTGGCGCTGGGGCTGGGGATGCCGACGGCGGGGGTCTATGTGATGCTCGCCACGCTGGCCGCCCCGGCGCTGATCCGGATGGGCGTCGCCCCTGTCGCGGCGCATCTCTATGTGCTCTATTTCGGCATGCTCTCGATGATCACGCCGCCGATCGCCATCGCCAGCTTCGCCGCCGCGACCGTGGCGGGGGTCAGCCCGTGGCGCACCGCGTTCTGCGCCATGCGGTTCTCGGCGGGGATCTATGCGATTCCCGTGGCGTTCGTCACCCAGCCCGCGCTGCTGATGGAGGGCGCGGCGGGCGAGATCGCGCTGGCGCTGGCGCGCACGCTGATCGCCGTCGCGCTGATCACGGCGGCGACCGTGGGCCATGTCAGCCGGGCGCTGGGGCTGCGGGCGCGGCTGGCGGCGCTGGGGCTGGCGGCGGTCAACCTGACGCCGATGGGCGCGGTCGCCCCCGACGCCGCGCTGCTGGCGGCGCTTGGCCTTGGCGCGCTGCTGCTCGCGCTGCTCGCCGTCGCCGCGCCCACGGCGCGACAGGCGGCGCGCGGCTGATGGATGGCGGGCTGACCCGCGCCGCTCCCGGCCTCGGCGCGTGGCTCGCGGCGTCGCGGCTGCGCACGCTGCCCGCCTCGCTGGCGCCGGTGCTGATCGGCACGGTGATCGCCTACAGCGACGGCGCGGGGCATGCGCTGGCGGCGCTGGCGGCGCTGACCGGCGCGGCGATGATCCAGATCGGCGCCAATTTCGCCAACGACTACTTCGACTTCGTCAAGGGTGCCGACACCGCCCGCCGGATCGGCCCGCAGCGCATGGTGCAGGCCGGGCTGGTGCGCCCGCGCACCATGCTGCGCGCCGCGCTGCTGGCGTTCGGCCTCGCCGCGCTGGTGGGGCTCTACCTCGCCGCGCGCGGCGGCTGGCCCATCGTCGCCGTGGGGCTGGTCTCGATCCTGAGCGGGGTGCTTTATACCGGCGGCCCGGCGCCGCTGGGCTATCGCGGGCTTGGCGACCTGTTCGTGCTGATCTTCTTCGGCCCGGTCGCGGTGGCGGGAACCTATTATGTGCAGGCGCTGGCGCTGGACTGGCGCCCGGTGGCGGCGGGGATCGG
>CAZOZE010000040.1:0-15181 GCA_964584215.1 uncultured Rhodobacterales bacterium | reverse complement strand
ATCGAGGAGGTTGCGGGCCTCGGCATGATCATGCTGCGCGCAGATTTCGACCAGCCGCAGGCGCGCGCGGCGCTGGAGCAGGCGCTGGGCGCGGCGCCGCCGGGGCCGTTGGCGCGCGCGACGGCGGGGGGGCGCGCGCTGGTGTGGATGGCGCCCGACGAATATCTGCTGACCCTGCCGCGCGGCGACGTGGCGGCGACGCTGGCGCAGCTTGGCGCCGCGCTGGCGGGGCTGCATCATCTGGCGCTGGACGTGTCGGACGCCCGCGCGACCTTCCGCCTGACCGGCGCGGGCGCGCGCGAGGTGGTGGCCAAGGGGATGCCCGCCGACCTGTCGCGCCGCGCCTTCGGGGCCGGGGCGGCGCGGCGCTCGCACCTGGGGCCGGTGGCGGCGGCGGTGTGGGTGGTCGCCGAAGCGCCGGAGACGCTGGAGTTGGTGTGCGCCCGCTCGGTCGCGGGCCATGTGTTCGACTGGCTGGCGACGTCGGCGCGCGAAGGCACGTTGCCCGGCGTGCTCTGAACGCCCCGGCCGCGCGCCCCGGCCGCGCGTCTGGCCCGTTCCTCCGGTCCATGCGTCCGGCGCATTGCGGGGCTGCGATCTGGGCGCTTCTGCCGCACCGCAACATGACTATCTTTTGTGCACGACGGAAGGGCGCCCTTCGCCCCGCCACCCGAAAGGAAAACCGATCATGACTGCGCGTACCCGTATCGAGAGCGTTGCGTTCCAGACCCCGACCCCCGCCGAGACCGCCCGTGTGATGGCCGAGGCGCGCCGCCTGCGCGCCGAAGCCGTGGCCGGGATGCTCGCCCGCGCCTGGGCCGCCCTGCGCGGGCTGTTCCACGGCGCGCATCACGCCAAAACGGCGCACTGACGCCGCGCGGCCGGGGCCGCCGGTCGCCTTTTCTCCCCCTGTTCCTTCAAGGCCGCCGTTTTTCAAGGCCCGCCGTGCGCCGCATGGCGGGCCTTTCGTTGTGCGCGGCGCGGGGCTTTCGCCCGTCCGCGCCGCGCCCTATGACGGGAGCGCCTCAAGCCGGAGCCGCCCGCCATGACCGACCCCGCCGCCGACGCGCGCCCGGATGATCGCCCGGATGACCGCCCGGACGACCGCCCGGACGACCGCCCGGTGATCCGCCTGCGCCCAAGGGCCGGGCGCAGGCTGGCGGCGGGCGCGCCCTGGGTTTACGCCGACGAGATCGCGATGGACCGGCGCACCCGGGCGCTGGCGCCGGGCGTCGTGGCCGTGCTGGAGGGGCCCGAGCGCAAGGCGTTGGGCGCGGTGGCGTTCAACCCCGCCTCCACCATCGCGGCGCGGCTGCTCGACCCCGATCCCGCCGCCGTGATCGGCGCGGACTGGTTCGCCCGCAAGCTGCGCGCCGCGCTGGCGCTGCGCGAGCGGCTGTTCGACGCGCCGTTCTACCGGCTGGCGCACGCCGAGGGCGACGGGTTGCCCGGTGTGGTGATCGACCGCTTCGGCGACGCGGTCGTGATCCAGCCCAACGCCGCCTGGGCCGCCGCGCGCCTGCCCGATCTGATCGCGGCGCTGGACGCGGTGATCGCGCCGCAGGTGATCGTGATCAACGCCGCATCGCGCGCCCGCGCGCTGGAGGGGCTGGACGGCGAGAGCCATCTGGCGCGCGGCGCGCTCGACGGCCCCGTGGCGGTGGCGATGAACGGCGCGACCTATATGGCCGACCTGGTCGGCGGTCAGAAGACCGGGCTGTTCTATGACCAGCGCCCAAATCACGCTTTTGCGGCGCGGCTGGCGCGCGGCGCCGAGGTGCTCGACGTGTTCGCCCATGTCGGCGGCTTCGGGCTTGCGGCGCTCGCGGCGGGGGCGGCGCGGGTTCTGGCGGTGGACAGCGCCGCCCCGGCGCTGGCGCTGGCTGAGGAAGGCGCGCGGCGCGGCGGCGTGGCCGACCGTTTCGAGACCCGCCGCGCCGACGCCTTCGACGCCTTGCGCGCGCTGGCGGCGGAGGGGCGCCGCTTTGGCCTGGTGGTCTGCGACCCGCCCGCCTTCGCGCCGAACAAGGCGGCGCTGGAGGCGGGGTTGCGCGCCTATGAGCGCACCGCGCGGCTGGCGGCGAAGCTGGTGGAGCCGGGCGGGTTCCTCGCCTTGTGCTCGTGCTCGCACGCGGCGGACGCCGAGGCGTTCCGCGCCGCCTGCGCGCGGGGGGTGCTGGCCGCCGGGCGGGCGGGCGCGCTGATCCGCGCCGGGGCGGCGGGGCCGGATCACCCGGTCCACATCGGCCTGCCCGAGACGGGATACCTCAAGGCGCTGTTCTTCCGGCTGAGCTGAGATGCGCCTCGTGCTCGACGCCTGCGTGCTGTTTCCCGACACCGTGCGCGCGGTGCTGCTGGACTATGCGGCGGCGGGCGGTTTCACGCCGCTCTGGTCAGAGCGGATCACCGAGGAGTGGGCGCGCGCGGCGGAGCGGCGGATGAGCGTGGGGGCGGCGGCGCGGGCGCAGGCGGCGCTGATGGCGGCGCGGTTTCCCGGCGCGCGGGTCACGGGGTGGGAGGCGCACGCCGACATCGCCGGGCTGCCCGACAAGGCCGACGCGCATGTGATCGCGGCGGCGGTCGCGGGGCGCGCCGACGGGATCGTGACCTTCAACACCCGCGATTTTCCGCTGCGGGTGCTGGCGGCGCACGGGCTGGCGCGGCTGCACCCGGACGAATTTCTGCGGCTGGAGTATGCGCCCGGCGGGCCGATCGACGCCGCGCTCGACCGGCTGGCGACGCCCGACCTGCGCCGCTGGCTGAAGCATTCCGGCCTGCCGAGGCTGGCCAAGGCGCGGGCGGCGGCGCGCGGCTGACGCCGCTCAGGCGGCGGAGGCGCCTTCGCGCCAGGCCGCGACATTGGCCTCGATGGCCGCCACCCGCTCATCGACCGGGGGGTGGCTGGCCAGCCAGGCGGCGCCCTTCGGGCCGGGAACCATGGTTTCGAGCTTGCGGAACATGGCGATCTGCGGCCGATGGCCGAGGCCGGTTTTCAGCATCAGCGCGGTGGCGTAGCGGTCGGCCTCGAACTCGTCGCGGCGGCTTAGGCGCGACATCACCAGCGCGGCGAGGAAATTGGCGAGGAACACGCCAAGTATCCCCAGAAACCGCGCGAACAGCAGCGCCAGCGCCACGCGCGCCGCGCTCTGACCGGTCCAGTCGATCATGCGGCGGGTGTGGTGGCCGAGCGCGACATGGCCCAGCTCATGCGCGACCACGCTGGCGATCTCCTCGGCGCGGATGATGCCGAAGCGGTATTTGTCGTAGAGCGCCGTGGTCAGCAGGATGCGCCCGTCCGGCGTCGCCAGCCCGTTCACCACCGGCATGTCGAACAATTGCAGCCGCAGCCCCGGCTGGCCGACCGCCGCGCCCAGCCGCGCCACCATCGCCTGCAACGCCGGGTCTTCCAGCGGCAGGGCCTTGGCGTCGAGCATCTTGCGCATCTGCCAAAGGCTGAAGCGCCATTGCGCGACCGCCAGGGCGATGGTGACGACGATAAGGATGACGAGCCCGGTCATGCCCGGGCGCCTGAACCTGTGCGCATGACGCTAATGTAGCGATCAGGGCGCGCGGCGCCATGGCGTTGCGCGGATCATGACCGCGTCGGCGTTGCGCGGATCACGACCGCGTCGCCGCGCCGCCAGCGGGCGAGAATCCACAACAGATCGGCGCGGCGGAAGGCGACGCAGCCGGCGGTTGGCCTGCCGGGGCCGCGCCGGACGTGGAGAAAGATCGCCGAACCGGCGCCCGGGCGGCCCTGCCGGTTGTGGTCGGTGACCGCCACCACGTCATAAAGCGGATCGGCGCGGCGCATCCGCTCGGCGGAGAAACGCGACGGCAGCGGCACGGCGCGGTTGTAACGCGGACAGGCGGGGTCGTCGCTCCAGCCCTGACGCGGGCCGATGGCGCGGCGCGGCAGGCGGCAGGGCGGCGGGCCGAGACGGTCGGCGCGCCACCACAGCGCGATCAGCCGCCAGCGCCCGGCGGGGGTGGCGCCGTCGCCCTCGCGCTTGGTCTGCGCGATCCCGCCGCGTCCGATCTCGCAGGGAAAACGCCGCCCCAGAAAGACTGCGCCCTGCGGCGTGACGCGCAAGGCGCAAGGGGCGCGCGGCGCGGCCTCAGCCAGCATCGCGCGCGCCTTGCGCCGTTTGCGCGCATTGCGCGGCGCGAAAGGCGGCGCAAGACTGCCACGGTCGCGTCAGGAAGGCGCCCGCCGGGGCGCCGGGCGCACGACGCGCGCCGACGCGAGCGTTGGCGGTCGGGTCGGTTCTTTCGATGGGGAGGGCGCCATGAGCCAGTCGAACCGGACGGCGGGAAAGCGGCGGGGCGCGCCGCGCTTCAGGGGGCTTCTGGTCGCGGGCGGCTATCTGGGCGTCGGCGCGGCGCTCGGCGCGCTGGGGGTGAGGGCCGAGGCGCCGCTGGCGCTTAAGGCGATGATCCTGCTCAGCGAGCCGGTCTCGTCGCTGATCGGCGAGGCGCTTTCGCCGTGGCGCGCTGTGGCGCTGGGCCTTGCGGTCAACGCCGCCGCGCTCGGCTATGTCGCGCACAGCGTGGCGCGGTTCGGATCGCGTATCGACGACATGGCCGCGCTCGCCGACCGGGTGCTGGGCCGCCGCAACGGCTGAGCGCGGCGCGATCCCGCTCAGCTGCGGCGCGACAGCGTGCCCCAGCCGAGCGCGTCGGAGAACACCGTGCCCGACTTGCCGGCCAGCGACTTGGGCTGGCGCGGCGACAGCAGCGGAAAGGGCCAGAAGCTGCGCGACATGAACCCCGACTTGCCCACCGCCGAGTCGCGCTTGCGCGGCGCCGACAGCAGCGGGAAAGGGATGAACCAGGTGGTGTAATGGCCCGATTCGTCCACGGCGGACCTGCGCTGTCGCGGCGCCGACAGCGTCCGGATCGCGAACAGGTCGGAGATCGTGCCGGAACGCATCCGGCGCCGGGCGGCCGGGCAGTTGCTGGGCCACACGCCAGCCGACGGCGCGGCGGCTTGCGGCGCGGGGGCGGCTGCGGCGGGCTGGGCGCGCGCCGCTTTCGGCTTCGGGGCGTTCTTCGGCATGTCGATGTCGCTCATCGGATCATCTCCTCTCCTCGGATTCTACCGTGTCCCGGCGACTGCGGCGCCGGGCCGCTTCAGCCTTCGTTGCGCGCCACCGCGCCCTCCAGCGTCATCATGCGCCATGTCGCCGCAAGCGCAAGCGCCAGCAGCGCGATTTCGACGCCGAAAACCGCCAGATAGGGCGTCGCGGGATCGACGCTGATCGGCGCCGCCAGGATTCCGTCGCGGATCACCCCGCCGACGGCGATCGCCACGCCCGCCGCCGTGGTCTGCACCGCGCCCCAGGCGCCGAGCGCAAGACCGACCTGGTGCTTCGGCGCCGCGCGCATGCTGGCGGTCAGCGTGCCGTGCGAAAACAGCCCGGCGCCGAACCCCGCCACCATGGTCGCAAGCGCCAGCAGCGGCGCGGCCAGCGCCGAGGCCGACCCCATCACCAGCACAAAGCCGCCCACGCCGATCAACGCGCCCCAGCCCGACACCGCGAGCGGATTGGCGCCGCGCCCCAGCGTGCGCGAGGCGTAGCCGAAGCCCAGCAGGCTGCCGAACGCCAGCGCCATCGACAGCCGCGTGGTGGCGGCGACGCTCATCGAGAGTATCTGCCCGCCGAACGGCTCCAGCAGCACGTCGGCCATGCCGAAGCCTGCGGTGCCGAGCGCGATCGCCACCAGCAGGCGGCGAAAACCGGCCACGGCGGAAAGACTGCGCCAGGCGTCGCCGAAACGCGGCGTTTCGGCGGTCTTCATCGCATGGGCGCGCACCGGGTCGCGCGCCTCCTGTTTCCACAGCGCGACGCCGTTCAGCACGACGGTGATCACCGCCGCGCCCTGGATCACCTGCACCAGCCTTCCGGGGTTGTAAGGCTCCAGCAGCAGGCCGAACAGAAAGGCGCTGACGATCATGCCGACCAGCAGCATGACATACATCAGGCCGACCACCCTGGGCTGATCGGCCTCCTCCACCAGATCGGTCGCCAGCGCCAGACCGACGGTCTGCACCATGTGCAGCCCGGCGCCGACCAGCAGAAAGGCGACGCCCGCCGAGGCCTGACCGATGAAGGGCGGCAGATCGTAGGACTCGCCAAAGCCCGACAGCACCAGCAGCGCGAAGGGCATCACCGCGAAGCCGCCGAACTGCAGCAGCGTGCCTTTCCAGATATAGGGCACCCGCCGCCAGCCGAAGGCCGAGCGGTGGTTGTCGGACTTGAAGCCGATCAGCGCGCGGAACGGCGCGAACAGCACCGGCAGCGCCAGCATCACGCCGACGATCGAGGCCGGCACCGCAAGCTCGACGATCATCACCCGGTTGAGCGTGCCGACCAGCAGCACCAGCGCCATGCCCACCGAGACCTGAAACAGCGACAGCCGCAACAGCCGCGACAGCGGCACACGCTCGTTCGCGACGTCGGCGAACGGCAGGAAGCGCGGTCCAAGCTTCGCGAGCTGGCCGAGCATCATGCGACGGTAGCCGGACATGAATCCCCCCCTGAACGATGCCGACCCTGAGCGATGCCGGCAAGCGGACCCCGTCGCCGCCTGCGCTGCCTGCGCCGGCAAGCGGCGCCCGGCGCCGCCTGCGCCGAAAAGCGGCGCGGGTTCATCCTGCGCCGGAAATCGGCGCGCGAACCCGCGTGTCGGCGAGGTCCGCGGCCGCTTGCGCCACGCGGACCTCGTCGGTTCAGTTCACGAACCGGGCGTCCGCGACCGGACGCCCGCGCCTTACTCGGCCGCAGCCTGAAGACTGGCGACCGACACGCCGTGTCGCATCGCCGCCAGCGCCGGGTTCGGGTCCGACGGGGCCATCGCCGTGGCGGCGCCCAGCGGGCGACCGTTGACGAAATCGCCATACCAGCTGGTGTTGCTGACCACGGCGAGGTGGACGAGGAACGAGCCGAGCGCCACGCCGCCAAGCAGAAGCGGCACGCCGACCGACGGCTTCACGACCAGCCACATTTTCGCGTTGTTCATTGGTCAGCCCTCCTCAGCCGAGCCAGGGCGTCGAGGCGGCGGCGAGAAGATGCGCGAACAGGGCGATCGCCCCGAAAACGCGCGTGCCGTCGATGATGTAGCTGTGGAGCTCCTCGGCTTCCGGCAGGGTGAGGCCGGAGGGCCACACCTTGTCCATATCATCCGCCATGTTATTTTCCTCCTTTTTCCCCAATAGATTACGCGACTTGCGCGTGTAGAGAAAAACGCGCTCGGCACGACGTCAGCGCCGCGTCCCTGGGCGGATAACCGCTGACGCGGAGTCAGTATGTCAAACAAAGTTGACAGCTTCAACTGTCAATTATGCGAGTCAGATGACGCAACGTCATCCGCGCCGCCGCGCATCCCGCGCCGGGCGGCGATCGCGTCGATGGCGCTTGCGCAGGAAAAGGGACGCCGCGCCTTGAACGGCGCGCCGTCGGAGCATGACGCGGGAGAGGCGCCTTCAGGCCCGCCGGGGCCGCAGCGGCGGGAGGCGGCGCGTCAGAGCAGGTGGCCGCTCTTCGCCGCCTTCACCGCCAGATAGGCGTGGTTGTGTGGGTTGCTTCCCACCTTCAGCGGCACGCGCTCAGCCACCTCGACGCCTGCGGCGCGCATGGCGGACACCTTGGCGGGATTGTTGGTCAGCAGCCGCACGGCGCAGAACCCCATGCGCTTGAGAATCTCGGCGCCGATGCGGAAATCGCGCTCGTCGTCCTCAAAGCCCAGCCGGTGATTCGCCTCGACCGTGTCGAAGCCCTGATCCTGCAGCGCATAGGCGCGCATCTTGTTGGCCAGGCCGATGCCGCGCCCCTCCTGATTGAGATACAGCAGCACGCCCGCCCCTTCGGCGCCGATCTGCGCCAGCGCCGCGCGCAGCTGCGGCCCGCAGTCGCATTTCAGGCTGCCGATCAGGTCTCCGGTGAAACAGGCCGAGTGCAGCCGCGACAGGACCGGCAGGCCGCGCGGCGGCTGACCGATCTCGATGGCGTAATGCTCCTCGCCGCCGTCCTCGGGGCGAAAGACGTGGACGCGGGCGTTCTCGCTCACCTCCAGCGGCACCCGCGCCGACGACACCGCCGCCAGCCGCACCGACGCCGCGTCGGCGGAGGCCAGATCGCCCGCGTGCAGCAGCGTCAGGCCATGGGCGCGCGCCAGCGCGGCGGCGTCGGCGACCGGCGCCACCAGCGCGGCGGGCAGAATGCGCGCCTGCTTGCACAGCCGCAGCGCAAGGCGGTGCGCGGCGGCGGACCCCTCGCGCCGGGTGAGAAACGGCCCGATCAGCGGCGCGTCGAGCGCGCGGGCGGGATCGACGGCGGCGCGCAGCCGCGCGATGTCGAAATCCGGCCCCAGCGCGATGCGCGCCAGATCGCCGTCATAGGCGCGCGCCTTCAGCGTCGCGGCGCGGCGCGCGGGCAGGGCCAGGTCGAGCGGCCCCAGCGCCGCCATCGCCGCAAGGCGCTCCGGCCCGGCGCATTCCGCGGCCAGCGCCAGCGCGTCGCCCTCCGGCGTGACGAGGGCGATGGGCGCGCCGATTCGCAGGTCCGCGCGGGCGCGCGCGACGATCTCCGGGGTTGACAGGTCAAGGCTCATGACATGGCGATGTCGCACCTCGGCCCGGCTTCGGCAAGCGCGGCGCTGAAACAAATCGCCCGCCAGAGCCACGCTTGCGTGAAATCGCTGAAACATCGCGGCGCGGGCGCGCGGGCGGCGCCATAGTCTGAGCAATGGAGGACGCAGGGGAGACGGCGATGACGACGCTCAGGAAAATTCTGCTGATCGACGACGAAGACGACCTGCGCGGCGCGCTGGCCGATCAGCTGGTGCTGACCGAGGAGTTTGACGTCTTCGAGGCCGAGACCGGCGCGGCGGGGATCGAGAAGGCCAAGGCGCAGCCCTATGACCTTGTCATCCTCGACGTCGGTCTGCCCGACATGGACGGGCGCGAAGTGTGCCGCCTGATGCGCAAGACCGGCGTGCGCTGCCCGGTGCTGATGCTGACCGGTCACGACAGCGACAGCGACCAGATCCTCGGGCTGGACAGCGGCGCGAACGACTATGTGACCAAGCCGTTCAAGTTCGCGGTGCTGCTGGCGCGGGTGCGCGCGCAGCTGCGCCAGCACGAACAGTCCGAGGACGCGATCTTCACCATCGGCCCCTACAGTTTCCGCCCCGCGCAGAAGCTGATGCTCGACCCGCAGGGCAGGAAAGTGCGGCTGACCGAGAAAGAGACCAACATCCTCAAGTATCTCTATCGCGCTAAGGATCATGTCGCCCCGCGCGAGATCCTGCTGCACGAGGTCTGGGGCTACAACGCCGGCGTGACCACGCACACGCTGGAGACCCATATCTACCGCCTGCGCCAGAAGATCGAGCCGGACCCGACGGCGGCGCGGCTGCTGCTGACCGAGGGCGGCGGGTATCGGCTGGCGCCGTGACGCAGGCCCGCTGAAGCCGGGAGGGCGCCCTTGACCCGGCGCGGACAGGTCCCATTTCACTACTGTCTGGCGGCGTGCCGTCCCCTCGGGCCTCGCCAGACCCTCCCCGGCCCCACAGGCCGGAACAGCCGCAAGGCGGACGCCCGGCGAGCCCCCTCACGTCGGGCGTCTCTTGCGTGAACCTCCCGCGCCTCTCTCTTGCAACCGCAACCCGTTCAGCCTATACGCGCGGCATCTGAAATCCTCACGCGGGGGTTTGGGCCGTCCGGGGAGAAATCCCGGCGCGGTCCTCCGGTTGGCGGTCGGGCTGTTCCGGTCGCCTCTCCCCGCGGCGGCGAAACCGGAAAGGTATATCGCATGGCGCTGCCCGAATTCTCCATGCGTCAGCTTCTGGAAGCTGGCGTTCACTTCGGTCACCAGACCCACCGCTGGAACCCCAAGATGGGGCCGTTCATCTACGGCGACCGCAACGGGATCCACATCCTCGACCTCACCCAGACCGTGCCGCTTCTCGACGCCGCGCTGGTCGCGGTGCGCGACACCGTGGCGCGCGGCGGGCGCATCCTGTTCGTCGGCACCAAGCGGCAGGCCGCGCAGGCGGTGGCCGACGCGGCGGAGCAGTGCGCGCAGTATTACATGAACCACCGCTGGCTGGGCGGCACGCTGACCAACTGGAAGACCATCTCCGGGTCGATCTCGCGGCTGAAGAAGCTCGACGAGCAGCTTGAGGGCGACGCGTCGGGCTTCACCAAGAAGGAGCGGCTGAACCTCGAGCGCGAGCGCGCCAAGCTGAACGCCTCGCTCGGCGGCATCCGCGAGATGGGCGGGCTGCCCGACATGCTGTTCGTGATCGACACCAACAAGGAGGATCTGGCGATCCTCGAAGCGAAGAAGCTGGGGATCCCGGTGGTCGCGGTGCTCGACAGCAACTCCGACCCGTTCGGCGTCGATCACCCGATCCCCGGCAACGACGACGCCGCCCGCGCCATCGCGCTCTACTGCGATCTGGTCGCGCGCGCGGCGCTGGACGGCATGGCCGCCAACCTCGGCACCCAGATCGACATCGGCGAGCTGGAGAATCCGCTGGAGGAGGTCGCGCTCGACGAGACGCCCGCCGAAGCGCCCGCCGAATCGCTTGAGGAACAGCCCGCGTCGGCCTGAGCGCCCGAATGGTCTTGCGCGGCGATGGTCTTGCGAGATCCGGGGGCTTCGCGACGTTTCGATGACCGCCGCGGCGATTGAAGCCGCGGCGCTTGCTTTGTAGATGAGGCGCCACGGGCGGCGCGGCCGGATGCGGTCGCGCGCCGACATGGGGCGCGAACGCAGGAGAAGACAAGATGGCGATTACGGCTGCCGACGTGAAGGCGCTGCGCGACCAGACCGGCGCGGGCATGATGGACGCCAAGAAGGCGCTGACCGAGACCGGCGGCGACATGGAGGCGGCGGTGGACTGGCTGCGCGCCAAGGGCCTCGCCAAGGCCGCCAAGAAGTCGGGCCGCACGGCGGCCGAGGGGCTGGCGGCGACGGCGTCGCGGGGCGGCGTGGCGGTGGCTGTCGAGGTCAACTCCGAGACCGACTTCGTGGCGCGCAACGCCGACTTCCAGAGCATGGTCGCCGAGATCGCTCGCGTCGCGCTGGACGTGACCGGCGACGTCGAGGCGCTGCGCGCGGCGCCGATGGGCGGCAAGACCGTCGGCGAGATCGTGACCGACCGCGTCGCCACCATCGGCGAGAACATGGCCGTGCGCCGGTTCGCCCGCGTCGAGGGCGACGTGGCGGCGACCTATGTGCACAACGCGGTGGCGCCGAACATGGGCAAGATTGCGGTGCTGGTGGCGCTGAATTCGTCGGGCGACGCGGGCAAGGTGGCCGAGATCGGCCGCCAGATCGCCATGCACATCGCCGCCACCAACCCGGCGGCGCTGTCGCAGGCCGACCTCGACCCGGCGCTGGTCGAGCGCGAGAAGCAGGTGCTGACCGAGCAGGCGCGCGAATCGGGCAAGCCCGAGGCGGTGATCGAGAAGATGATCGTCGGGCGGATGCACAAGTATTTTCAGGAGGTCTGCCTTCTGGAGCAGGCGTTTGTCGTCAATCCCGATCTGACCGTGGAGAAGGCGCTGGCCGAGGCGGCGGGTCCGGCGGGCGGCGAAATCACGCTGGTCGCCTTTGCGCGGCTGGAGGTGGGCGAGGGCATCGACCGCGAGACCGAGGACTTCGCCGCCGAGGTCGCCAAGACGCTGAACGGCTGAGTGCGTCCGCGTCGCGCGCCGGGGCGAAAACGCTTTGCCCCCGGCGCGTGATCGGTTAGGTGCTGTCGTCATTGCACGACAGCGCGGCGCGCGCCTTTTCCGCCGCGACAGAACTTGACGCTCAGGAGACGCCGCGCCCATGCCCGACGACGAGACCACGGCCAGGCCGCTGTATCCGCGCGTTCTGATAAAGATTTCCGGCGAAGCGCTGATGGGCGATCAGGGCTTCGGGCTGCATCCGCCTACGGTCCAGCGCATCGCGGGCGAGGTGAAGAAGGTCCACGATCTCGGCGTCGAGATCTGCCTCGTGATCGGCGGCGGCAACATCTTTCGCGGCCTCAGCGGCGCCGCGCACGGCATGGAGCGCGCCACCGCCGACTATATGGGGATGCTGGCCACGGTGATGAACGCGCTCGGGATGCAGGGCGCGCTCGAGGGCTTCGGCATCTACACCCGCGTGATCTCGGCGATCCCGATGGATCAGGTCTGCGAGCCCTATATCCGCCGCCGCGCGATCCGCCACCTCGAAAAGGGCCGGGTCTGCATCTTCGCCGCCGGCACCGGCAACCCGTATTTCACCACCGACACCGCCGCCACGCTGCGCGCGATGGAGATGGGCTGCGGCGCGATCTTCAAGGGCACGCAGGTTGACGGCATCTACGATTGCGACCCCAAGACCAACCCGGACGCCGTGCGCTATGACCGCATCAGCTACGACATGGTCTTGCAGCGCAATCTCAAGGTGATGGACGCCTCCGCCATCGCCATGGCGCGCGACAACAAGCTGCCGATCGTGGTGTTCTCGCTGCGGGAGGCGGGGGCTTTCGCCGCCGTGTTGAAGGGTGAAGGAAAATTCACCATTGTCCACCCATGATCGCGCCGTATTGCGACGGCGCCGCTCCCGGAAGGCCTGATCTGAATGTCCGATGACTTCGACCTTGATCTCGACGGAATCGAGAAGCGCATGAACGGCGCGCTCGCCGCGCTGCGACAGGAGTTCGCCAGCCTGCGCACCGGCCGCGCCTCGGCCTCGATGCTCGATCCGATCACGGTGGACGCCTACGGCCAGCAGACCCCGATCAATCAGCTCGGCACCGTGAACGTGCCGGAGCCGCGCATGGTGTCGATCAACGTCTGGGACAAGACGATGGTGGGCAAGGTGGAGAAGGCGATCCGGTCCTCCGGTCTCGGCATCAATCCGGTGGTGGATGGCACGATCCTGCGGATGCCGATCCCGGAGCTGAACGAGGAGCGCCGCCGCGAATTGGCCAAGGTCGCCGGTCAATACGCGGAAAGCGCGCGGATCGCGGTGCGCAACGTGCGCCGCGACGCGATGGACACGGTCAAGCGCGCCGACAACGTGTCGGACGACGACCGCAAGATGTGGAACGACGAGATACAGGCGCTCACCGACGCGGCGATCCGCCGGGTCGATGAGGCGCTGGAAGCCAAGCAGCAAGAGATCATGCAGGTCTGAGGCGCGCCGCGTCCGACAACCAGAGAGCCGCCATGCCCGACGGGACCGCCTCCGCTCCGTTCTGCGCGCCGCGCCATGTCGCCATCATCATGGACGGCAACGGGCGCTGGGCGGCGCGGCGGGGCCTGCCGCGGCTGGAGGGGCATCGGCGGGGGGTCGAGGCGCTGCGCGGCGTGATCGAGGGCTGCGCCGACCGGGGCGTGGAGACGCTGACGCTGTTTGCGTTCTCCACCGAGAACTGGCGCCGCCCCGCCGAAGAGATCCACGGTCTGATGACGCTGTTTCGCCGCTATCTGCGGCGCGAGGCGGCGGAGCTGACGAGCAAGGGCGTCCGGGTGCGCTTCATCGGCGACCGGTCGCGGCTCGCGCCGGACATCGCGGCGCTGATGGCGGGGGTGGAGCGCCAGACGGCGCACTGCGACAAGCTGACCGTGGTGATGGCGATCAATTACGGCGGGCGGGCCGAGATCGCGGCGGCGGCGCGGCGCATCGCCGAGGACGTGGCGCGCGGCGCGCTGGCGCCGCAGGACGTGGACGAAGCGGCGGTCGCGGCGCGGCTGGAGACGGCGGGCTTTCCCGACCCCGATCTGGTGATCCGAACCAGCGGCGAGCACCGCATCTCGAATTTTCTGCTCTGGCAATCCGCCTACGCCGAGTTCATCTTTGCGCATGATCTCTGGCCCGACTTCGACCGCGCCGCGCTCGACTGCGCGCTTGGCGCCTATGGCGCGCGGGAGCGGCGGTTCGGCGCCGTCGCCGGCTGAGACGATGGGCGCGGTCCCCGGCGGCGGTCGCGGGGCCGAGTTGCGGCGGCGCGTCGTGTCGGCGCTGGTCCTCGCGGCGGTCGCGGTTCCCGCGCTGGCCTGGGGCGGGGCGCCTGCCGCGCTGCTGATCTCGGTCTGCGGCGGCGTCATGGGCTGGGAGTTCCGCACCCTCACCGCGCGCGACGCGGGCGACGCCCCGGTTTACGGCGCCGGATTTGGCGCGGCCGCGCTGGCGGCAGGCCTCGGCGCCGGCGGCGCGGCGCTGATCGTGCTGCTGGCGACCGGGGCCGGGTTCGCCGCGTTCGACGTTGCACGAAGGCGGCCCTTTCACTGGGCGCTGGCGGGCGCGGCGACGGCGGGGCTGGCGGCGACCGCCTTCGCCGCGCTGCGCGCCGACCCCGTCCACGGCCTGACGCTGGCGCTGTGGGTGGCGGCGGTGACGGTGGCGACCGACGTGGGCGCGTTCTTCGCCGGGCGCGCCATCGGCGGGCCGAAGCTGTGGCCGAGCGTCAGCCCGAAAAAGACCTGGGCGGGCCTCGGCGGCGGCGTGGCGCTGGCGGTCGCGGTTTCGCTGGCGTTCTCGCCGCTGACGCAGGGCACCTATCTGACGCCGGTGGCGCTGGTCTCGGCGCTGGCGGCGATTGTGGCGCAGGGCGGAGACCTTGCGGAATCGGCGCTGAAGCGGCGATTTGGCGTAAAGGACAGTTCGGCGCTGATCCCGGGCCATGGCGGCGCGCTGGATCGGCTCGACGGATTCAGCGCCGTCGCCCTGGTCGCGGCGGCTTTCACCTTCGCGCGGGGGGCGCCGGTTTACGCATGGTGAGACGGATCACGGTTCTGGGATCGACCGGCTCGATCGGGCGCAGCACGCTCGACGTTCTCGGCCATCTCGACGAGGAGTTCGCGGTGGAGGCGCTGACCGGCGCCTCCAACATTGCGCTTCTGGCCCAACAGGCGCGCGGCCTGCGCGCGAAGCTGGCGGTGACGGCGGACCCGGCGCGCTACCACGATCTCAAGGCGGCGCTGAGCGGGTCGGGCGTCGCGGTCGCGGCGGGGCCTCAGGCGGTGATCGAGGCGGCGCAAGCGCCGGCGGACTGGGTGATGGCGGGCATCGTCGGCGCGGCGGGGCTGGCGCCGACGCTGGCGGCGGCGGCGCGCGGCGCGACCGTGGCGCTGGCCAACAAGGAATGTCTGGTGGCCGCCGGGCCGCTGTTCCTGCGCGCCATCGCCGAG
>CAZOZE010000039.1:0-14755 GCA_964584215.1 uncultured Rhodobacterales bacterium | reverse complement strand
GCAACGGCCTAAACCTTCAGGAACATCCGTTCATGAGGCAATACGATGGCCAGCGGCACGATGTCGATCCCGCCCTGCAGATCGGCGACGCCGAAGGTGAAGCGGGGCACGTCGGTGATCGCATCCCGCCCGATCACGCCCGCGAGCAGTCCGAGGATCCCCGCGACCAGACCGCGCAACGTGTCGCCGCCCGAGGCGTAGGCGACCAGCGCCAGGCCGAAAAACACCACGGCGGCGAACTCGGGGCTGCCGAAGCGCAGCGCGTAGGCGGCGATGACCGGGGCGACGGACACCAGAAACAGCCAGCCGAAAATACCGCCCAGCAGCGACGCGACGAGCGCATAGGTCATCGCCTCGCCGGAACGGCCATTGCGCGCCATGGCGTGGCCGTCGAGCAGCGTCACCATGGCGCCCGGCGTGCCCGGGATGTTGATGAGGATGGCCGGCACCGACCCTGCGTAAACGCTGGAGAAGAACACCGCGAGCATCAGCATCATCGCGTGGTCCATCGACATGCCGTAGGTCAGCGGCAGGATGACCGCCATCGCCATGGTCGAACTGACGCCGGGCAGGGCGCCGAAGACCAGTCCGATCGCAACGCCGAACAGGCCCAGGCCCATGGCTAAGGGGTCCAGCATCAGCGACGCAAAGGCGTCGATCAACGCGCTCATGCGAGGTCGGCCCCCGCACGCCGGGGGGCGTGGCGGCTCATGTGAGCGGCGCCGACAGGATGAAGCGGAACACGCCATAGATGCAGGCGGCCACGGCGGCGCCCTCCACGCCCGCCCGCACGGCGGCGCGCGGCGTCAGGCGACCGCGCTCCTGCGCCGAGAGAAGGGCGCAGACCACAGCGCCAAGCGCGATGGTCGCGACGCCGAAGCCGACCAGCGCCTGCGCCCAGAGCGCCAGCGCGGCGAGCCCAAGCAGCGCCAGCGGCAACAGCGCGCCCGCCATCGGCGGCGACGGCGCCACGAAGGGTTGCAGCGCGCACCATCGCCTGCGTGCGCCGCCGCCCCGCGCGACAAGCAGCGCGCCCGCGCCGCGGGCGAGAACGAGATCACCGCGGCCCGCGCGCTGCCGGCGACGCTCACGCTGGGCGGCGCGCTGGTCAGCGCCGCCTTCGCCTTGAACGCAGCGCTGTAGCGCTTCCTCTTTCCAGCCACTCGATCCGTCCTTCTCAGCTCGTGGATCAAGCGTAGCTCAGTGTCACGTAGGTGGGGACCACCTCAGCGCCGGGCGGGTCGCGCCGGGAGCGGGAGATCGAGGGCGATTTCTTTCCGCTCCGCTCTGGGCCCGACCAGCCAGAGCCCGGCCAGCACGGCGCCCGCCGCCACCCAGCCGAGCGGCGAGACCTGCTCGCCGAGCAGCGCGATGCCCCAGAAGACGCCGCCGATCGCGCAGGTGGAGGCCTTGATGCTCGCGAACACGGCGCCGGTCCTGGCGGTGAGCTGAAACGCCAGCAGGAGCGAGCCGGTCACCGCCAGACCCAGCATGACGGTGAAGATCTCCAGCCTGCCGATGGACGGGCCCAGCATGAACAGCCCGCCCGCGCCATACGCGATCGGCGCAAGCAGCAGCGTCGAGATCAGCATCATCAGGCCGCACGAGGCGAACAGGTCGATCCGCTGCGGACGACGGCCGGCGATCAGCAGACCCTGCGCCACGAACAGCATTGGCACGACCGGCGCGGCGAGAAGCCATAGGTTCACGCCGTCCCCCGAGGCCCTTGCGTCGCCAAGGATCAGGGCGGCGACGCCGAGGATGCTGACCGTCATGCCCAGCATCCGGCGCGGGGTCGGCCGCGCCAGCCGCATGACCGCCGCGGCGGCGAGGGTCATCAGCCCCTCAAGCGTCACGACAAGCGACAGCATGACCGCCTCGACATGCGTGGACAGCAGCAGGATCGCCAGCCTTTGCGCGACGCCTGCGACCAGCGCCCACTGCAGAAAGAAGCCGAACTCGGCCATGGTCAGGCGCGGCGCCCGGCCGCGCGCCACGGCGACCCCCAGACACACGACCGCGCCGATGGCGTTGACCCAGACCGCCAGGCCGAGAGGGTCCGCGCCGAGACCTGCGGCGCCACGCGCCAGCGCCGGCGTCGCGCCCCAGACGACTCCGACGGCGATCACCAGCAACGCCCCCTGCAAAAGCGTGACCGCGCGCAGCATCCGCATCTCGCGCCGGTAGATCTCCGCCGCCATGCCGCGGAACACGGCGGAAAGCCGCCCCAGCGGGTCGTCGCTGGCCGCGATGGCGTCGAGCCCGAGCGTTTCCGGACTGAACCGGCCGCTCTCGATCTTCCCGGCGGCCTCGACGAGCGCGGCGACGCGGCGCATGTCCTCGATCTCGCGGTCGCGCGCGCGCTTGCGCGCCAGCGACGCGTCGAGCCGGGCCTTCAGGATCTCGGGCTCGAAGTCCTTGGACAGGAAATCGATGGCGCCGAGCGCGATCGCATGCACGGCGCCGCTCAATCCATCCTCGAGCGAGGACACGACGATCACCGGCAGATGCGCGAGCGCCGGGTCGGCCTTCAGCGCGCGCAGCACATCGAAACCGTCCATCCCGGGCATCACGATGTCGAGCAGCACGACGTCGAACGGCCTCTCACGCAGGCGCCGCAGCGCCGCCGCGCCGCTGTCCGCCGTCTCGACCTCGTGCCCGAGCGCGCGCATCGCCAGCGCCAGCTTGGCGGCGCTCAGACGGCTGTCGTCAACCACCAGCACCCGGGCCGAAAGCGCGGCTTCGGCAGGCGCTGTGTCGGGGGGCCGTGTGTCGGCGTCGAGCATCGGTGGCCTTTTCCTTGCGTCGAGAGGCAATCTGAGCGCGAACGCGCCGTTCATCCGCTGCGGCTCGACAAGCCAGAAGCCCGCGAACATCAGCGCCATCGCAGCCCAGGCGATGGGCGACAGCCGCTCGTCGAGCAGGACCATGGCCCAGACGACGCCGGCGAGCGTCTGCGCGTAACTGGTCAGACTGGCGAAGACCGGCCCGGCCGTGCGCACCAGATCGAGCACCAGCGCAAGCGACACCGCCGAAGCCGCGCCAAGGATCACGATCAGCGCCAGCCACGCCCGCCAGTCCGCGCCGGTCGGCGGCGACAGGGCGCCGGCGGCGATCGCCAGCGGCGCCAGGAACGCCGCCGAGAGCAGCGACATGACGCCGACGCAGGCGAAGCCGTCCAGCTCCTTCGGCCGCCAGACAAGCAGCAGGTTGTGGATCGCGTGCAGCAGCGGCAACGACAGCGCGGCGCCAAGCCACGGCAAGCTCGACGCCGCGCCGACGCCGCTGGACACAAGCACCAGCGCCACCGCCGCAAAGCCGACGCCCAGGCCGCAAAGCCGCCTGAGGGTGGCCCGGTCAAGCGCCAGCAGCGCCGCGAGGCCGAACACCACGAACCCGCGCGTGCTGCCGATCAGGGCGATCATCGAGGCTTCGACATGGCCGGCGATGACGAACGTGGCGAGCCGGTGGAGCACGCCCAGAACCAGCGCCCACAGCAGGAAGAATTTCATATGCTCCGGGCGCAGGCGCGGCAGCCGCCCCCGCGCGCCAGCCACGGCGAAGCACAAGGCGGCGGACGCGAGGCTGACCCAGACCGCAAGGCCCAGCGGCGCCGCGCCCCCGGCGGCCGCGATCCGCGACACCGCCGGGATCATGCCAAAGGTGGCCCCGGCCGCCAGCAGCAGCAACCCGCCGCGCAGCGTCCTGACGGCGCGGTCGAGGCGGCGTTCGCGCTCATAGATCGTGGCGGCGAGGCCGCGAAAGACGCGCGCGAACCGACCGAGCGCGTCGCTGCGCGCCGCCACGTCGTCCACCGTGATGTCGTCGGGCCGGAACGGCCCGTCATCGATGATCCGCGCCGCGCGCGTCATCGTCTCGACCCCGCGCCGATAGGCCGCGTCCCGCGCCCGCCGCCGCCTGCGGGCGATCGAGGCGTCGAGCCGCGCCCTGAGAATCGTCGGCTCGAAGTTCTTCGGCAGAAAATCGACGGCGCCGAGCCGCAGCGCCCGCGCGACGTTTTCGGGCGTATCGTCCAGCCCGGAGACGACGATGACCGGCGTATCGCGCAAGGCCGGATCGGCGCTCATGGCCTCGAGAACGGCGTAGCCGTCCATCCCCTCCATCACGATATCCAGAAGCACGACGTCGAACGCCCGGCTCTTGAGCATGTCGAGCGCCGCCGCGCCGTCCGCCGCCGTTTCGACGTCGTGGCCAAGCGCGCGGACCGCGAGGCGCAGCTTCGCCGCGCTCACGCGGCTGTCGTCAACGACCAGAATCCGCGTCCGATCTGCGGCGAACGTCATGTCCATCAGCGAAACGGGCGGTTGGATGCGGCAGATTTCGCAGCTTCAGGGCGCAGGCGCGATCCGGCGCCGCGCCAGACCCGGGCGCCGATTCCGCCAAGCATGGCGTGGGTTTGCGTCGCTGCGCGGGCCTGCGCGCCACCCGCCGGCGATCGGCTGCGGGGCCTGATCGGTGATCGCATGTTTCAAGCTTCTCCCCCGCCGCTTGAAATATGGCGCAATTGTAGCAGAATTGTTTGCCACGCCCGCCCACCGCATCCGGGCGCGGTTTTCGTCTGGCTGAAACTGAGGTCCCCACGGGATGGAAACCGGTTCCTTGCGTCCAGCGTTTGCGCGGCCCGGCGCAGAATTCGTCGCCGTCAGACGGCGGCGAACCGGGCTGCGCCGCGCCGATGTCTGATCGGAGCAACTACGGCGGCGTCGCCTTTGCGCCGGATTTCACCACCGCGCAGCGCGAGGACGGCTCGACGGTGAAGTTCACGCGCAACGAGCGCAGGCTTCTGCTGGAATTCACGCGGCGGGCCGGACAGCTGTGCACGCGCAACCAGTTGCTCGACGCGATCGACGAGCCGGGGTCGGACGCGTCGGATCGCAACGTGGATTTCGCCATCAACCGCCTGCGCGCCAAGCTTGGCTGCGTGGCGCGCGATCCGCGCTTCATCGAGACACGGTATGGCGAGGGCTACGTGTGGATCGCGGCGCGGCAGGGGGCGCATGACGAAGTGCGCGACGCCTTCGTCGTGGTTGGGCCGGTGCGCGGCATGGCGGCGCCGGGCGCGCGGGCGCAGACGATGCTCGCGCTGGCTCAGACGCTGCGCGCCGCGCTCGAAGGCCGTCTTGCGGCGGGCGCCAAGGTCGCCTTCGACCCGCAGTATCATGCGCCCGTCGGCGATGGCGCGGCGGGCCCGCGCTTCGGCGTGGAGCTGGCGTTCGTCTCCGCCGATGGCGCGATCGCCTGCGTCGTCGCGCTCAAGTGCCTGCGCACAGACAGGCTGCTGATGGTGGACAGGCGGACGCAGCGCCAGATGTCGAACGCCGAAGCGCTGGCCGAGGACATCGCCGCCGCGCTGTGGTCCGCCTTCGCGCCCGTCGAGGACGACCCCGCGCCGACCGCCGAGCCGCTGGCGCTGCGCATCCATGGCGCCGCGGAGCCGTTTCGGCGCGAGGGAGAGAACTGGGTGGCGAACGACGCGCGGCTGCGGCGCGTTCTCGCCGCCAACCCCGACGATCCCGTCGCGCGGCTGATGCTCGCGACCAACATCCACAACAAGTACATCATGCGCGGCTGGCGGCACTTTCTGTCGGGCGATCCGCGGCGCGGCGACGAGGACGAGATGGAGCGGCTGCTGATCGGCGCGCTTCCCGCGCTGCAGCAGAACCCGCACCACGCCTTGTCCGCCGCGAAACTGTTGATGTTTCTGGACCGCGGGTGGCGACGGACGGCGGTCGACATGGCGCAGGCGGCGTTCGGCCGCGCCACCGCCATGGGGCAGGCGCTGACGACCATGGGGCAGATGCGCGTCTTTCTCGGCGACTTCGACGCCGGCGTCGGCCTGCTGGAGCAGGCGCGCGCCTTGAGCAAACCCGGCTCGGAGTTCGACCTCTATGTTCTGGTCATGTTATGTCAGGCGCACATGGCGGCCGGCGACGCAACGCGGCTGAGGCGAACCTTCGACACGCTTTGCCGCAGGCGATCGCTGGCGCGCGGGCCGCTCGGCTTGGTGCTTGCGCCCCCGGTTGCGGGCACGCCGTCGCTGTCGATGCGGGTCACGCTGCGGCTGATGACGGCCCGCCACGCGCGCGCGCTGCTGACCTGGAGCCACTACGTCAGCGCCCGCCAGTTCAGCGACGCCGAACACCGCCGCAACGCGATCCTTGGTCTGGCGACGCTTTTGCGCGGGCGTTTCGGCGACCAGATCGTCCCCGATGAAGTCGCCGCATCGCTGCTCGACACCGCGCCGCCGTTTCCCGAGGCGACGGCTCAGAATCGCACCGCGCCCCTGAACCAGACGCGCGTACGGTCCTGATCCGGTCTGTCGGGCGGGCCGTCGAGAATGCGCGAGACCGACAGTTCGGCGACAAAACGCGACGAGGCCACGCGCAGGCCGCCGTAAAGACTGCTCCAGCCCTCGCGCCGCGCGTCCGCGCCGCCTGACGGCTGATCCCACAGCACGCCGAAATCCGTGGCGACAAAGGCTTCCGCGAAAGCCAGCGCGCCACCCGTGGCGGCGGCGGCGGGCAACAGCGCCGCAACCTCCTGTCGCGCGCCCAGACAGCTGTCGCCATTGACGAAGGAGCGATCGAAGGCGCGGCTGAAACGGTTGGTGCTGAAGCCGCAGCGCTGCGAGAATGGAAGGCTGTCGGGCGAGAACTGGCCGACCAGCCCGCCGCGCAGGAACAGCCATGGCTGCACAGGCCAGGCGCCGTCCGCGCTGAAGGACGCCGCTGTGAACCCGGCGCTGGCGCCGCGCCGGCTCGCCAGAGCGTTGTCCCGATCCGAGGCGCCGAACAGCGGCAATCCGACCCTGACGTTCGCCGACGCGCTGCGCCGCGCGCCGAATGGCGAGCCATCGACATAGGCCACGACGCCGCGCAGCACCCGCAGATCCTCATCGAGCGCGCGGAACCCCAGCACGTCCGCTTCGGATCTGCGCGCGGAAAAGTCGAGCACGCCGGTCAGCTTGCCGCCTTCGGCGAGCGCGCGCTGTCCCCGCGCGCCGATGCTGAAGCGCCACTGATCGCCGGTCACATCCAGCGCCCTGGCTTCGTCCGAGCCAAGCGTCACGCGCGACGCGTCGCCGCTCGCGAAGAACGTAAGCCCCAGCGTCGGCGCGTCCAGACTGTAGCCCAGGCCAAAGCCGAGCAACTCCTCCTCGCCGGTCTCCACGGGTCCGGCGAGCACGGCGAGAACATCCAGCTGATCCGACGCCGCCGCGACGTCGCGCAGCGCGGCGGCGACCGACCCGACCGAGCGACCGATGTCTTCGGCCCCGAACGTGTCGAAGGTCGCGAAATAGCTGGTCTGCTCCACCCGGCCGATCAGTTCGGTCGAGCCGCGCTCGACGCCTGTCGCGCCGGTCGGATTGATTGCGTCGAGCAGCGATTGAGCGGACGCCGACGTGGCGGCCAGGACGCCCGCCAGAACCACGGACCAGATCTGGTTTCTTGAGAGAAACTGCACAAAAAGCCTTCGTGTCGAGCAAACACCACACCGCGCCAGTCTATTGAGCGCAATCGCGGTTTGGCAAGTCGTCGGATCGCGCTCTCCGGCACGCGCGGGTCGCGCGCGCGGGCGGCGTGATAGCGCAAACAATGCTGCAACATTCGTCCATCACAAACGTCGCTCGTTAAGACTCGAACGATGTGGTGAGAGCGGGATGCGGGTATGACCATGAGGCCGGCGCGAGCAAGCGCGCCCAGGGATCAATCAGGCAGGCCGGCCGCACAGCCACACGGTCTCGGCGCCGCAGGTCCCGTTCGGGCGCACATGCCGCACGCCGACGGCGCCGCCGCCGAACTCGGCGCCGCACGGCTTCACGACGCGCGCGGCGGTCAGGGTCGGCGCGACGTGGAAACGCCCCCCGCGCGCATCCTGGTCGTGGATGACGACCGCCTCATGCGCACCAAGCTGCGGCTCGCCCTGCGCACCCTGGGCCACGTCGCACGGGAGGCAGAAGACGGCGTGACCGCACTCGAGCTGCTGGCGGGCGGCGGCTTCGACGCGGTTCTGCTGGACATCGTGATGCCGGGGATGGACGGCTATGACGTTCTGCGCGCCATCAAGGCCGACGAGACGCTGCGCGACGTGCCCGTGATCGTGATCTCCGGCCTTGACGAGGAGATCGACAACGTGGTGCGCGCCATCGATCTGGGCGCCGAGGACTTTCTGCCCAAGGCCTTCGACATCGCCATCCTGCGCGCGCGCCTTGAGACATCGCTTCGCAAGAAGCGCTTTCGCGACGCGGAGCGCGAGCAGAGCCACGTGATGGCGCGGCTGATCGAAGCGGCGGCGGCGCTGGAGTCGGACAGTTTCCACCCCGACAGGCTGAGCCTTGACGACGTGACCGAGCGACAGGACGCGCTGGGCGGTTTCGCCCGCGTGTTCAAGGGCATGGTGCTTGAGATCTACGCGCGCGAGGCGCGGCTGCGGCGAAGGCTGCGCACGCTGGTCGGGGTGATGCTCGTGCTGGCGGTCGGCGTGTGCTTCGGCGTGACCGCCCCACTCGCCCGGATCGCCGCGCAGCAGGGCGCGACGCCGCTCGGCCTTGCGGTGTGGGGCAGTCTGCTGGGCGGCGTCATCGCCCTCGGCGGCGCCGCCGCGTTCGGCCGCCTGCGCGCGCCCAGTTGGAGCGACGTGCAATTCTATCTGCTCTGGGCCGTCGTCACCGGCGTGTCGCAGAAACTGATCCTGTTCTGGGTCTCGGCCAACGTCCCGGCGAGCACGGTGTCGCTGGTGCTGACGCTGAAGGGGTTTCTGGTTTTCGTGGCGGCGGGCGCGCTGGCCATCGAGCGCGTGAACGCGCGGCGGCTCGGCGGTCTCGCCATCGGGCTGGTCGGTCTGGCGCTGGTCATCCAGTCGCGCGGCGGCGTGGTCGCCGATGACGCGCTGTTCTGGCTGGCGGCGACGGCGATCCTGCCGGTGCTGACGGCGGTTGAAGGGATCCTGCTGGCGACGCGGATGCGCCGGGGCGTGGATCCGCTGGCGGCCGTCGGGTTCATGCAGGTCGCGTCCTTCGCCGTCCTTTTGCCGCTGGCGTGGGATCAGGACGCGCTGACGCCGCTTGGCCCGGTCATCGGCCCGTTCGAGCTGACGGTCGCGGCGATGGCGGTGGCGGGCGTCGCCGCGACCGTGCTGAGCGTTCGGCTGACTCAGGCGACAGGTCCGGTCTTCGCCAGCCAGACGGCCTATTCCTGCGCGCTGGCGGGCATCGTCTGGAGCATGTTGCTGCTGGGAGAGACGCTTGCGCCGGTCGCGTGGCTCGCGCTGGGGCTGATGCTGGTCGGTCTCTATTTCGTCGGCCCCAAGGAAAGCGCCGACGACCGGATGTTCCGCCTGCCGATCGCCCCGGAGCGGCGCGCCGCGAGGGCGCTGGAATGACCCCGGCGGCGCGCCTGCAAGCGGGGCTATTGGCCCAGCATCCCCTTTTCGCGATAGAAGCGCGCCGCGCCGTCGTGCAGCGGGATCGCGACCCCGGACAGCGCCGTCTCAAGGGTCACTTCCCGGCCTTTCGCGTGGCCCACGTCCAGCAACTGGCGCGTCTGGGCGTTCCACAGGGCGCTGGTGATGGCGTAGATCAGCGCCTCGTCCGCCTGCGCGCTGGTGATCCACTGCGCCCCGACCGCCAGCGTCTTCGTCGCGCCGATGCCCCGGTAGGCGTCGGCGGGAATCGTGTCGAGGCTGTAGAACCCCAATGTGTCCGCGATGCGCGCGGCCTCCGGCCCGGCGATGGGCACCAGCGTGATGTCGGCGCGCGCCGCCAGTTCGATGATCGCGTTGGTGGGATAGCCCGATGTGATGAAGAACGCGTCGAGCTCACCGGCGAGCATGGCGTCGGCCGCCTGCGAGGTTTTCATGTAGCGCGGCGCGACGTCGCTTTCGCCAAGGCCGAACGCGCCGAGGATCTCCAGCGCGTTGACGTAGGACCCGGAGCCCTTTTCATCGAGCGACACCCGCTTGCCGCGCAGGTCGGCGACCGTGGCCACGCCGCTGCCGCGCAGGGCCACAAGCTGGATATGTTCGAGATACAGCGCGGCGATGGCGCGCAGGTCGCGCGCGGGCGTCTGACCGGCGAAGCTGCCGGTGCCGGTGTAGGCCCAGAAGGCGACATCGGACTGCACGAACCCCGAGTTGAACAGGCCGGACTTGACGCCGTCGATGTTGTCGAGCGACCCGCGCGACGATTGGGCCATCGCGATCAGGCCGGGCACGCCGCAACTGCCGCCTTCGGCGCAGGGGCGGGAGCCGGGCGGGTTGGACACCGCGTTCGCGATCACGCCGCCGAGCGGATAATAGGTCGCGCCAGTGCCGCCGGTGCCGATCGAGAAAAAGCTGATGCCCTGCGCCCCCGCCTGCCCGACCATGGCGGCGAGCGCAACCGCCGCCACACGCAAAGCTTGCATCATCGCCATCATTACCTCCATTCGCCATTGCGTTTCAGGATTTGCAGACATAACCGTATCACATGTCAAATAAAATTCAACTATAAAAAAATAATTACACAAAATTACCCGTTATTTTATGCAGTAATTTTTCACTTTGTATTTGGAGGTGGTGATGACTGACCAGATCGGCAAGCAACGCGGCGAAACCCTCGCCGCCGGGGCCGCAGGGCCGGTGGGGCGGCGGATCAGCGTGCGCGCAAAGCTCTATACGGCGTTCATCGCGCTTGGCGCGCTGGTCGCGGTGTCGGCGGCGGTCTCGATCAGCGCCTTCATTCGCGTGGACCGGGCTCTCAACGAAATTGCGGAAGAAAGCGTGCCGCTTGCGCTTGCCGCGATGGATCTGTCGCGCAAGGCCGAGCGGATCGTGGCGGCGGCCCCTGCGCTGTTGGCGGTCGAGAGCGCCGAAGCGCAGGCAAGCCTCTCAACAAGCCTCGGCGAGGACGTGGACGCGCTGGAAAAGCTTCTGGCGACGCTGGAGCGTCGGCGCATCGGCGCGCAGCCGGTCGCCTCGATCCGCCGCGCCGTCGGCCAGCTGCGCCAGAGTCTGGCGGCGCTCGACCGGGTTATGACGGCCCGGATCGCGCTGTCGCTGCAGAAAAAGGCGCAAAGCGTGGCGACCGCCGAAGCGGCGGCGACGGTCGAAACGTTGCTCGGCGGCTGGGCGTCGGCGGCGGAGGACGGCGTGCGCGACGCGCGCGCCGCCATGCTCGCCGCCGACGCCGGGCCGCAGCTCCGCGCCGCCATGGCCGACAGGGTGATCGGGTCGCAGGAAGCCTTTCAGCGACTGAACGCGATGCGCGCCGACGCCGCGCTGCTGACGGAGACGGCGGGGCGTTCGGCCTCGGCCGCGACCATGGGCGACGTGCAGCGCGCGGTGCTGGCGGTCAACTGGTCGCTGGACAGGCTTAACCAGGCGGCGTCCCGCCTTGACGAGACCCAGGCCGCGGCGCTCTCCGCGCCGCTGGGCGCGCTTGCCGTCGCCCGGCAGGTGGGCTCGACGCGGCTGCTGGAATTGCAGTTCCAGGCCGCCGGCGAAAAGTCGCTCTCCGACATCGCAGACCTGTCGTCGCGCTTCGCCTCGGCGGTGGACCGGCTGGTGGAGATCGCCGAAGCCGAGATCCTTCAGGCCAACGACGAGGCGCGGGGCGTGCAGACGGCCGCGTCGGCCGTCCTGCTTGGCGTTGCGGCCCTGAGCCTGATCGGCGCGGTCCTGGTGATCTGGCTGTTCGTCAAGCGCAACGTGATCCAGCGGCTGACCGCCCTGAGCGACAGCATGAAGGCCATCGCCGGCGGCGATCTCGGCGTGGCGCTTCCGGCGGCGGGCGGCGACGAGATCGGCCAGATGGCGCAAGCGTTGCGGGTGTTTCGCGACACGGCGGTCGAAGTGCGCGCCGTCAACCTGCGCGAAGTGCAGGAGGCCCGGCGCAGGCTCGACGACGCGCTGGAGAGCATCAACGAGGGCTTTTGCCTCTACGACCGCGAAGAGCGGCTGGTGGTCGCCAACGGGCGCTATCGCGAGATCATGCTGGGCGATCGCCATGCGTCGCCGGGGCCCGGCGCCGACCTGAGCGCGATCCTGCGGCGCGCCGCGCTCTCCGGCCGGTTTCCCGACGCCGCAGCCGACCCCGACGCCTGGATCGCGCAGCAGCGCGCGCGACACGGCGCAGGCGGCGAGGCGACGATCCATCGGATCGAGGGCGACCGCTGGCAGCGCGTCAGCGTCCGCCGCACCGAACAGGGCGGCATCGTCGCGGTGTACGCCGACATCACCCAGCTTCAGCGCGTGTCCGACGAACTGCGCCGCGCCAAGGACGCCGCCGAGGCGGCGAACGAAGCCAAGACCGCCTTCCTCGCCACCATGAGCCACGAGATCCGCACCCCGCTGAACGCCATCGTCGGCATGAGCCGCCTGATGGGCGACACCAGGCTCGACGCCGAACAGAGCGACTATTGCAGCACGGTGATCCAGGCGGCCGACACGCTGCTTGTCATCATCAACGACATTCTCGACTTCTCGAAGGTCGAGGCCGGGGCTCTGGAGCTGGAGCGCGCGCCCGTCGAGCTGGAGACGCTGGTCGCGGAGTCGATCGAGCTTGTCTCCGCGCGGGCGGCGGAGAAGGGGCTGGAGCTTGTCTCCCAGCTCGACGCCGCGCTGCCGAGGGGCGTCTGGGGGGACGCCGTGCGGCTCAAGCAGATCCTGCTCAACCTGCTCAACAACGCGGTGAAGTTCACCGACTCGGGCGAGATCGTCGTGACGCTGCGCCGCGCGTCCGCCGGTGACGACGCCGAAGCGATCACGACGCCGCCGGGCCGGGTGACGCTGGAGGCGTCGGTCAGCGACACCGGCATCGGCATCCCGCCGGAGCGGATGGACCGGCTGTTCAAATCGTTCAGTCAGGTGGACGCCTCGACGACGCGGCGCTATGGCGGCAGCGGGCTGGGGCTGGCGATCTCGAAGCGGCTGGTCGAACTGATGGGCGGCGCGATCGGCGTGACAAGCGTCGAGGGCGCGGGCGCCACCTTCTCCTTCACCATCCCCGTCGAGCCGGCGCCGATTTCCGTGGACGCCCGCATCGGTGACTGGATCGCCGCGCTGCGCCAGCGTCATGCGCTGGTCGTGGACGACAACGCCACCAGCCGCAGGCTTCTGGCGCGAAGACTGCAGGACTGGGGGATCACGGTGACCGCCGAAGAGGCGCCCGCAGCCGCGCTCGCCCACATCCGCGCCGGCGAGACGTTCGACGTGATCGTGATCGACTACCGCATGCCGGGCATGGACGGCCTGGAGTTGTCGCGACAGATCGCAACCGTCGCAGGCCCCGGCGCGCCGCCGCGCATCCTGTTGAGCGCGGGCACCCCCCACGGCCCCGCGTTCAGGCAGGACGTGCGCGCGGCGGGGTGCGGCGCCGTGCTGCTGAAACCCGCCAAGTCCCGGCATCTTCTGAAGGCGCTGGCCGACGCCATCGGCGGCGCCCCGGCCGATGAGCCCGAGACCCGCGTCAAGGAGGCGCGCAATCATGCCGCGCAGGCGAACCTGTCGATCCTTCTTGTGGACGACAACGCCCTCAACCGGAAGGTGGGCGCCAAGATACTGGCGCGCGGCGGCTACGCCTGCGCGCTCGCGGCCAGCGGCGAGGAAGCGGTGCGCGCGTGTCTCGCCACGCCCTATGACGTCGTCCTGATGGACATCGAGATGCCCGACATGGACGGCGTCGCGGCCGCCGCGCTGATCCGCGCGCGGCTGCCCGCCGTCGCGCAACCGTTCATCGTGGCGCTGACGGCGAACGTGCTGGAGGCGGAGCGCGACCGCTATCTGCGCTCAGGGATGGACGCCTATCTCAGCAAGCCGATCGACCCCCAGGCGCTCGACGCCGCGCTGGAGATGGCGGCGCGCCTGCGCGACGGCCGTCACGGCGCCGCGCAGGGCGCCGAGCGGGAGGAGCACGCCGACCATGGATAGCATACCGCTCGACCGGCGGGCGCTGCGCCGACTGTTCTGCGTCATCGGCGGAGATCCCGACGACCTGCGCGACCTGATCGGGGATTTCCGCGACAGCGTTCCCGAACTCGTGACGGCGATCCGGGAGGCGGCGCAGACCGGCGACGCCGACGCGCTGCGCCGGGGCGCCCATACGCTGAAGTCCAACGCGCGCGACTTCGGCGCGACCACGCTCGCGGATCTGGCGGCCGACCTCGAACGCAACGGCGCCGCCGCAGCCGACGGGGCCGTTCAGGCGCTGGACGCCGCCTGCGCCCGCGCGCTCGCCGCGCTCGCCGCGCTCGACCCCGACGACCTGCGCGAAGGCGGCGCGGCAGGCGAATGACGCGGCGCGGACCTTGCGATCGCGGCGACCGACGGCGCGCCGCGTCGGTCGCCCGGCCGCGCACTCTCTGCCGACGCGCCGGGATCGCGCCGATATCCCGGTCTGGATCGTCGGTTCCGGCCCGGCGCCGTGGAGAACGGCGCGCTGACGACCATCGGGCAGACGCTGTTCGCTGAGCTGCGCGACAAAGCGCGCCGCCTCAGCGCCCCGCGACCTGCCGGACCGCCAGCAAGGAGAATTCCGGCCTGGTAAGGACATCTCGCCGCGCCCCTTGCATTCCGGGCGTTCTCCAGAGAATTTGGACATGTGCAGGCAGGCAGGAGGGTGCGGTGTACGAGTCGACAGTGACGGCGAAGGGCCAGACGACGCTGCCCAAGGACGTGCGCGACCTTCTCGGCCTCGCGCCGGGCGACCGCATCCGGTATCTCGTCACCGGCGACACCGTCCGCATCCTGCGCCCGCGCA
>CAZOZE010000038.1:0-4945 GCA_964584215.1 uncultured Rhodobacterales bacterium | reverse complement strand
TCGCGATCCACGCCGCCACGGCGTCGCGCGCGCCCGCGCCCTCACGCTTCACCCGGTCGGGGACGGGGATCGATTCGACCACCGTCCACTTGAGCGCGCTGCGCCCCGGCGGCGTGGTCTCGATCTCGGCCAGCCGCGCCTGCGCCGCTGCGGCGGTCCAGGCCTGCCCCGGCGCGAACTGGTGCAGCGCGGTGACGATCTCGGTCGCGCCCGCCTGCCGCACCGCGTCCAGCGTCACCGGATCGTCCGGCCCGAACCATCGCCACGCCTGCCGCATCGTTCGCCCCTGAAAATTGACCGGTTCATGACGCCGCTTGATCGGCTGGCCAACACAAAAGGGGGTTTAAATGGGTTTAACGCGCAAGGAAAGGCGGATCGCGCGCCGTTTCGGACAGTCTCCCTGCAACGGCCCGCATCGGCAGGCGCCTGCGGCGCGGGCCGCCGGGCCAGGCGCGATCTGTCGCGACGATCCGCCCGCAGGCGCGCGCCTCGCCGCGACGGCGCGGCGCAGCGGGCGTCAGCCGGCCGCCGTCGCGCGCGCCGTGGCGAACACCGGCGCCCGCGGCGCCGCCGCGCGCGACTGCAGCCTGTGCAGCGCCGCCAGCGTCACGAAGGCGAACAGCAGCCCCAGCAGCGCGGCGCCCAGCGCCTCCGCCGCGATCACCTGCGTCGCCGGACTGATCTTCATCCCGAGCAGCGCGATCTTGTCTTCGGGCGCCGCCTCGGGCATCCGGCCCAGCCAGTCGGCGGCCATGAAACTCAACCCCGCCAGTCCCGCGCCGTGGAGCAGCGGCAGGGCGCGCTCCAGCATGCGGCGCGGACGCGCCGTCTCGACGCAATCGGCGAGCAGCGCCATCATCACCGCGTTCCACGCGCCAAGCAGGCCATAGGCGACCGCCTGCCACACGCTGCCGGTGGCCGGGCAGGCGCTGTCGCGGATCGTCACGCCCAGCAGTTGCGTCATCACGCAGGCGGCGCTCAGCGTGTCGCGCCCCGGATCCGCCGCCACCGCCGCCACATGCGCGGCGATCTGCTGGAACAGGATGAACGCCGTCATCGCCAGCGCCGAGACCAGCCACGCCCAGCCGAACAGCGCCAGATACTGTATGGCGGGAAACACCGCCCCGCCGCTCAGGCCGTTGCGCCATTTCTGCGGCGGGGCCGGGTGGCGGGCGCTCCACGCCAGAAAGCTCGCCGGCCCGTAGAGCGCCACGACGCCGACCAGATAGCTCAGCCCGGCGTTCAGATCGCTCATTCCCGGATAGACCAGAACGCCGCTCATCGACCCGGCGTAGCCGATCAGGAACGCCGCCGCCGCCACCACGATCAGCGACCCCGCGAGAATGTTGGCTCCGGGCAGGTCGCGCCGCCGCCGCGCGCGGGCGTTCTCGATCAGGCCGCGCAGCATGTCGGAGATCGGGTTGTTCTTGACCGGCATGGTCTCCGCACGCTCGGCGTAGAGCGCGAACAGCGCGCAGGCGCCCTCCGCCGCCGCCTCGGCGCGCGCCGCCAGATGGCGCCAGCGGTCCTCGGCGGTCGCGCGGCGCTGCTGCGCGGCGGCGATGTCCTCACCCGGCTCCGGCGCGGCCTCGCGCGGCGACAGGCCGAGGTCGATCATGTCCGCCAGCGCCGCCTCGACCATCGGCGCAACCTCGGCCTCGATGCGGCGGAATTCGTGGCGCACCGCATAACCGGGCCATGTCGCCCCGCCCGCCGCCCAGGCGCGGAACGCGAACAGCTTCATGGCGCACTGCGAGAACCACGCCAGATGCGTCCCCTCGCCGAACACCGCCTCCGCGCGCGCCAGAATCGCGTCCAGCCGCTGCGCGTCGTCGCGCCCGATCAGATCCTCGGGCAGTTGCGCGCGGTCCAGCTCGATCTCCAGCAGCGAATCGGTGAAGGCGTTGAAGCTGGCGGGCACGCCCACCAGATCCTGCGCGAAGCGGCGGAATTTCTCCTCGATGCGGTTCAGGATCGGAAAGCCGGGCGCCAGCCCCACGATGCCCAGCGCCACCGCCAGCGGCCATGCGGCGCTGTCGAAGCTGACGCCCGCGCTGACCTCGCCGCCGAGAAACAGCAGGGCGAGGCTGGAGGCGCCGACCGACAGGATCGTGAACACGATCAGCAGCAGCACGGCGTAGAACAGATAGCCCTTGAAGAACACGCCGGGGCGGCGCAGTTGCGCCGGGGCCAGCAACTCAAGCAGCCGCCCGCGCCGCTCCGCGCCCTCCTCCGCCGTCAGCGGACGGTTCAGCCGCTCGCGCGCGAACAGCAGGATGATCGCGGCGCCGACGGCGAAGGCGATCAGCCAGTCGCGCTCCACCTGCACGTCACCGCCCTCCGCTCAGGCGCATTTCTGGACCTTTGGATTGCAGGGGTTGAACTGCTGCGGCGCGTCCTGCGCGCCGATGGCCGACGCAAACGCAAGCCCGAGCAAAAAGGCGACGGCGACGAGTCGTGACATGGCCGGACCCCTCTCGATAATCTTTAACCAATATTTAACCACAATTTTGGCGTGTTTACAAATGCGTCTTGCGCTTTAACCGTGCGTCGCGCGTTCATCAGGCGCGCATCGCGCGGCTATCCGGTGACGATCCACGGCGCGGGATAGAGGTATTCTTCAAGGTTCGCGCCGTCGCCGCCCCGGTCCACCACCAGAAACCTCCCCTCGCGCGCCAGCGGGGTCAGCACGCCGTGCCAGACGCCGGGGCGGAAATTCACCCCCTGCCCCGGCGTGGTGAGAAACGCCAGCGGCGCGCCGGGCGCCCCGCCTTCGCCGGGCGCGACGGTCACCAGGAAGGGGTCGGGTTGCAGCGGCATGAACGCCTGACTGCCCAGCGGATGCCGCTCGACCAGCGTCAGCGCATAGGGCAGCCGCACCGGCTGGCTGACGAAGATCGAAATCAGCGCGCGGGCGTCCACGCCCAGCGTCTCGACGCGGGCAAGGTCGTGGTGGCGGATGCAGCGTCCGTCGTTGATCGGGTAACGCACCGCCCCCGGCGTCGCGATCACGTCGCCGAACGGCGCGAAGGCGGCGGCGGTCAGCGGCAGGGCGGCAACCGTGTTCATGCGCCCGCCGTCACGCCCGCCGTCACGCCCGCCGCCCGAACAGGCGCAGACGGCTGATGCCGCCGTCGGGATAGATGTTGAGCCGCACATGCGTCACCGGGCCGACGTCCCTGACCGACAGCGTATGCTCGGCGTCGGGGCCCAGCGTCTCGCGCGCCGACAGCGCGTCCCAGAACATCGCCGCCGCCGTCGCCATGGCGTCCAGCCCCTCGCCCAGCGCACCCATGTCCGCCGCCTGCAATGAGCAGCTTTCGGGGTAATTTCCCTTGTTGTGCCGGGTGTCCACCACCGCGCGGTCGATCACGCCGCGACAGGCCAGCCGCACAATCAGCCAGTCGTTGCCCGGCGCGCGCAGGCGCCGCGTCTCCCAGCCGTCGCCCATGGTCAGGCCGCGCCCGGGCCAGAGCACCCGCTGGATGTCGCCGTAATGCGCGTTCGACCAGCCGATGACGCGGGCGCCGTTCAGCGCGCCGCCCAGGTCGATCTCCGCGTCGCCGCCGGGCAGGTCGGGCCGGCCGTAAACCCTGAACCGCGCCACGCCGCCGTCGGGGTGGATGTGCAGCCGCACATGGCTTAACGACCGCTCGCTGACGCAGGGGACAAAGTGATGCGCGTCAGGCCCCAGCGGCGTGAGCGGCGCGATCTCGAACCAGTCGGCGTCCTCCGCCGGATGGCCGTCGCCGAGCCACCCCTCCACCCGCGCGGCGGCGGGGTAGTTGCCGGTGAAATGCGCGGTGTCGATGTCAAAGCCGGAGAGACACCCGCGCGCCGCCAGCCGCACCACCGCCCAGTCGTGCCCCGGCCCCCTGCGGCGGCGGCTCTCCCAGCCGTCCATCCACTTGCCGTTGTCGTCGTAGCGGTCGGGGTAGAACACCGCCGGGGCGTCGTCGAGCATCCGGCCCACGGGCGCGAAGAAATCGTCGCTCGCATACAGCGCCTCGGCACCCAGCCGGGCGGAGGCGAGGTTGACCGCGCCGCGCGCGAAGGCGGGCGTTTCAGCATCGGGCGCGTGCGCCATGGTCCTTCTCCGTCTTCCAGAACAGCGGGCCGCTTACCCCAGCATGTCCGCGATGCGCACCTGCGCGATACGTTCGACCTGCGCGCAGGCTGCGGCGATCTCGGCTTCGCGGTCGTTGCCCAGCCGCGCCTCGAAGGCTTGCAGGATCGCGGCCTTGTCCAGCCCCCGCACCGCGATGATGAAGGGAAAGCCGAATCGCTCCCGATACGCCGCGTTGAGCGCGCTGAAGCGCGCCCGCTCCGCATCGGTCAGCGCGTCCAGCCCGGCGCCCGCCTGCTCCGCCGCGCTTTCCGCCGTCAGCCGCCTGGCCTGCGCCAGCTTGCCCGCCAGGTCGGGATGCGCGCGCAGCACCGCCAGCCGCTCGTCGTCCGAGCCGAGGCGGAACTGCGCCGTCAGCGCGGCGGAAAGCCCCGGCGCCGAATCATGCGCCGGCCCCATCTCCGCCGCCCAGGCGCGCTCTGCGATCCAGGGCGAGTGCTCGAACACCCCGCCGAACCGCGCCACGAAGGCGTCGCGCGCCATCTGCGAGGGCCGCTCGCGCGCGACAAAGGGATGCGTCGCCGCCCAGTGGCGCGCGATGTCGAGCCTTGTGGACAGCCACACCCGGTCATGTCCCTGCACATGGTCGAGAAACCGCGCCAGCGCCGCCGCCCGGCCAGGCCGCCCGGCGAGGCGGCAATGCAGCCCGACGCTCATCATCTTCGGGCTTCCCGCCAACCCCTCGGCATAGAGCACGTCGAAGCTGTCGCGCAGATAGCTGAAGAACTGCTCGCCCGCGTTGAAGCCCTGCGGCGTGGCGAAGCGCATGTCGTTGGCGTCGAGCGTGTAGGGCACGATCAGCTGCGCGCGGCCCTTGTG
>CAZOZE010000037.1:0-5448 GCA_964584215.1 uncultured Rhodobacterales bacterium | reverse complement strand
ATAGTCCAGCGTGCCGCCGCGCCCGTCGAAATAATAGCTGACGGCGTCCGCGTCTGCGAGGCTGGTGAAGCCTTCCGCCTCGAGCGCCTTGATCGACCGCTCCATCGCATAGGCGTTGAAGTCGCCGATGGTCAGGTGGTCCGCATCGCCCGATCCGGTCGGATCGCTGGCGATCCATGCCGCCAGCTTTTGCATCGCCGCCACGCGGGTAAGCGCGGCGGAACCTTCCACCGGGCTGTCGTCGGCTTCGCCGTCCACAATCGCGCCGGTGGGCGAACCCTTCGACTTCAGGTGGTTGACGGAGACGGTCACCACCTCGCCGGTGGCGATCTCCTCAAAGCTCTGGGCGAGCGCGGGGCGCGATTTCGGATCGCCCGGCGTGTAGGGCGCGGTGAACGCCTCGTCGTCGAGCACCGCGAACGTCCCCTTCGGCGCCACGATCTCCGGCTTGTAGAGAAGCGCCTGCCGGATCGCGTCGTCGCCAACCTTGCCGGTGGCGACATAGGCGTAAACCTCGGCGCCGAGCGCGGCGTTCAGGGCGCCCGTCAGCGCCGCCACCGCCTCGTCGTTCACGCCGCCCAGGTCGTTCTCGATCTCGATCAGACCAAGGATGTCGGCATCAATCGCGGTGATCGCCGCGACGATCTTGGCGGTCTGGTCCGCCAGCTCCTGCGCCGTGGCGGCGCCGCGCTCGCCCAGCGTGGTGAAGTAATTCAGCACGTTGAACGACGCGACCTGGAGGCGACCGCCGACATCGTCGGGGGCGTCGTGACGCGGGGCAGGGTTGACGGTCGCATCGAAGGCCACGGCGCCCTGGGTCTCGACCTTGTAGTCGCCAAAACTGAAGGCCATCACGCCGTCGATCCGGTCGCCGACGACGCCGTCGCCGACGCGCGGGGCCGACGACAGGCTGTCGTCCTCGGCGTTCTCGAACAGCAGCACGTCGCGGGCGTTGGCTTCGGCCAGCGCCTCGGCCTCGGGCGAGAAGCTCGCGAAGGCCTGGGTGGGCTGCGTCAGCGGCGCGCCGGAGGTGACGCCGACCTCGCCGAAGCGGGTGAAGGCGTCGGTCACGCTCAGCCGCTCGCCGTCGGCGGCGGTGACGCCGACGCGCATCCCCTCGATGCTCTCGTAGAACGCCGCCGGGGACTGGGCGTCGGGCAGCGGCAGGGTGACGGCCACCGCCGCGGGAAGAGCTGCGCCGCTCTCCAGCACGGTCAGTCCGCTGACGCCGCTGAGCTGGGTCATGCCGGAGAATTCGCCGACCGCGCCCTCAAGCCGCACCACGTCGCCCACCGAGACGGTCGGATCGGCGCCGGTGAAGACAAAGACGCCTTCCGAGGTGGCGGCGTCGCCGTCGGCGTCGCCGTCCTGCTCCTGAAGGAAGAAGCCGTTGAGCTGGTTGCTGACCAGCGTCACCACCGCCTCGACGGTCACGCGCGCCCCGGCCAGCGGCGTAGCGTCGCCAGCGCCCTGGATCGCGGAGATCAGGGTGATCTCACCGCCGCCGCCACCGGTCTCCACGCCGGAGGTGGGGGTGTTCACGGTGGGATCGTTGGAGAAGCTCAGGATCGTCCAGTCGGCGGCGGTGTCGGTGTCCACGCCATCCGCGATCCGGCCCACGCCGGCCGGCAGGAAAGCGCCGTCCGGGCCAACCACCGGCGCAGCGGCGACGGAGAACGCCGCGCCGTCGCCGTCGAACACGCCCACGGCGTCGAGCACGACTTCCGCGCCCGAGAAGGTCGAGCCTGCCAGACTGTCCGTCTCCACAAGCGCCAGGGTGTAGCTGGAGTTCTCGATGGCGTTGTCGGCGATCCGCGCGTCGGCGGTGACGCCGTAGGTCGCCTCGGCGCGGGCATTGGCGAGCAGGTAGAAGCCGTTGGCGCCGAGCGCGGCGTCGTCGGCGAAATCGAAGCGGAAGTCGATGGTCCCCCTCGACGGCTGATCGTTGCTCTCCACGACGATCAGGCTGAGCCCGGCGAGCGAGAAGCCCGCCTCGCCGAACAGCTCGACATATTCGCTGTCGGCGCCGGTGGTGCTGCCCAGAACCTCGTTGATCACGACGGACGCCGTCGTGACTTCCCCGAACACCGCATCGGCGCGGAAGTTCAGGTTCTGGATGCGGGTGTCTTCGGAGAAGGGCGTGTCGGCCTCGGCGAACGGCGCGTCGAGGAAGCTGGCGGCGAGATACTCCGCCAGCGCATCCTGTTCGGTGCCGTTGTCGGCGAATGTGGCGAGGCCGGTCTGCACGCCCTCTTGCTGCAGATCGATCCGGCTGGCGGCGTCGCCCGTCGGGAACGGATAGCCGTCGCCGCCATTGGCGAGAAAGCCCAAAGTCACGATGCGGATGGTCGCGTCGGGCGAGACGGTCGCGCCGTCGCGCACCAGCTCGACCGCCACCGAGCCGTCCTCGTTGAGCACGGCGGCGTTGACGATCCGCGCGCCTGCGGGGAGGTCGGGGTCGAAGCTGAACGCGACGCCCGCGACCTGCGGAAAGCGGCCCTGCGAGTTCGTGCCGCCATTCTCGTCATAGGTGGAGGCGGCGACGCCATGCTCGAGCACCGCGCGCAGCTCTGCGCCGGTGAGGGTGAGCAGGCTGAGATCGTTGTTGAAGCGCAACGCGCCGCCGATGTCGTTCTGGCTGATCCCGCCGGCGGGCTTCACCACGGCGCCGTCGGCGTCGCGGATCTCCTCGTTGGGCAGGCGCTCCACCTCCGTCCCGACCACAACAACCTCGCGGCCGATGTCGTCGCGGATGCCGCCGCCGTTCTTGATCGAGACCAGAACGGTCGCATCGGTCTTCTTCGCCTCGGCGAGGTTGGCGTCGGCGGTCAGGTTGCCGAGATTGGTCTCCTGCTGGCGCACATCGTCGCGCAGACCGGCGAGATAGACGTCGCTGACGCCGAGGACATTGCCTTCGGTCCGCACGATCTGCGCGCCGATCAAATCGGCGACGGCCTGAACCTCGGGGTCGGTCAGGGCCGCCGCGCCAAGGTCGGCGACGCCTTGCTCGTCGGTGGCGTAGGCCCCGGAGACGGCGGCGTCGTAGCTTTCCGCGATGATGTTGCCATCGGCGTCGAAGTCGATGACGAGGCTGCCGACATATTTGTAGGAGCCGTCGGTGTTGACGACCAGCGTGTCGGTCCCGCCCGCATTCTTCACCACGATCGGATAGACGCCCTGAGCGTCGTCGCCGTCGCGCAGACGGTCGGTCTCGTCAAGCAGGCGGGTGTTCGACCCGCCGGCGATGATGATGTCCACGTCCACCAGCCGCGCCGCAAGCGCCTGCTCGATGGCGATCTGCTGCATGTGCGCCTGCACGATCACCTTGTTGATCGACGGATCGAAGGCCAGCAGCGCGTAAACCTCGGCCTGGATGATGGCGGCAAGCGCGTCGAGCTGCGCCGGGGTCGGGTCGCCGTCATAGTCCTCGGGCGACACCCCGATCGCGCCGGGGCTGGAGATGGAGGCGAGCGAGGGCGTCGTGGCCCCGATCAGCGCGATGCGCTCGCCGCCCTTCTCGACAACCACCGAGGAGGTCACTGTGCCTGCAAGCGGCGCCTGCCCGCCAAAGACCGCCAGCGGCGCCAGATCCGGCTCGGTGGAAAAGTCGAGATTGACCGAGAGGTACGGGAACGCGGCTCCCTGATAGGCCGACACGCCGTCGAAGCTGTAGTCCAGGGCGGTTTCGGCCGTCGCGGGGTCGCCGTCGGTGTCGAAGGTTCCGTCGATCAGATCGGCGACCAGTGCCGGGCCGAGGTCGAACTCGTGGTTGCCGAACGAGATGGCGTCCCAGCCGAGCGCGTTGTGGATGAGCATGTCGGCGACGGCGGGCGCGCCGAACACTTCGTCGGAGGCTGCAAAGAACAGCCCCGGCAGGATCGCGTCCCCCGAAGCCAGCCGCAGCGTGGCGTCGGCGCCCACGTCCCGCGCCGCCAGCGCGTTCATCACCGCCGAGAAGCGCGGCGCGTCGAACACCGCGTCGGCCGACGCCTCGAAATCGGAGCCGTGCAGCAGATGCAGGGTGAATGTCGCGGCGCTGTCGGCCTCGATCGCGAAGCCGGGCGACCCGATCGCGGGCTGGCCTTCGTCGTTCACGACGTCCGTGGTCACGGAGCCGAAGGCGTCGCCCGCGGCGCTGAAGGCGCCGGCGATCACGTTCCAGCTCCGGCCGCCGTTTTCGCCAGTGTCGGGGAAAGTCTCGAAGTCGGCCAGCGTGGTCACGTCGGGGCCGCCGACGAACAGGGCGGCGCCGTCGCCGCCCTTCCCGAGCCCGGCGCCGTCGGCGTAGCCGATCTTGACGTCGTCGAGGTCGATGGCCGTGGACCAAGCGTCCCGGAAGGTGGCGGCCGCCGTCGCCGCGTCGATCATCACGATGACCGATTCGCCCGGCGCGATCGACGCGATCCCGGCGATCGGGTCGGCCGCCGCAGGGTCGGCGCTCTCGTCGTCGTAATACAGCGCCGGATCGGCGCCCTCAACCCAGGCTTCGTCGCCGAAATTGGTGATCTCGATCCAGTCGGCCGTCAGGTTTTCGCCCGGGTCGTTGCCCGGCCACATCTCGGTGATCTGCAGGTCGTAGCCGGGTTCGCCGTCCGTGTCCGGCTCGCCGTCGCTCACCGGTTCGCCGGTGAACGTCAGGTCATAGACCGCCGTCGAGCCTGAGACCTCATAGGCGACCGCGATCTGGGCGAAGCCGCTGGGGCTCTTGTCGCCGGGAATGAAGGCGATCACCTCGGGGCTGACATCGCCCGCGGCCACGCCGTCGATATAGGTCAGATACCGGGCGTTCGCCGGGTCGGTGACGTCATAGACCACGAGACCGCTGTCGCGCTCCAGCCCGATGACCGCGATCATGCGCCCGTCCACTTCGCCAACGGCGACGGCCTCCGGCTCGGGGCCCTTGTTGTCGGAGCGATTTTCCTTGCCGCTGGGCTTGTCGGAGTTGAAGCGATCCGGCGCGAGATCGGCGATGATCCGCTCGAAATCGTCGCCGCTGTCGAACACCACCTTGCCGTCGGCGTCATAGATGGTGAAGGAGCGCGACCCGAAGGAGAACAGCTGGTCGAAGTCGCCGTCGCCGTCCACGTCGCCGTTGATGTTCGAGACGGTCAGCCGCCCAAGGTTGCCGTCGAGCTTCAGCGCCTCGGCCAGCGGAAAGGCGGTCGGATCGAGCGCGAGGTCCTTGACGCGCGACTCGTCGAAATTCCGCCCGTCGCCCTCATTGGCGGTGGCGTAGTAGGTCTTGTCCCCGATCTGGAACGTCGCGATGGCGTCAGCCATGCGCAGGCCCTGCACCGGCCAGTTGGCGATGCGGATGGCGCCGTCGCGATCGGAGGCGTCGATGCCGTTTCCGAGTTCGGCGTGATTCACCGTTCCTTGCGGCAGCAGCGTGATCTCCAGCGTCGCGCGGTCGATGCGGGCGACGGTGTTGGCTTCCTGCAGCGTCAC
>CAZOZE010000036.1:0-9581 GCA_964584215.1 uncultured Rhodobacterales bacterium | reverse complement strand
GGACGATGACAAACCCTGACGAAGATTTCTTCGCCAGGGCATCCGCGCCTTCCTTGTCGCCAACCCTCGACGTTCCCTTGCGAAACCTTTTCGGAAGGTCCTTACGCCAACTGCGAGGCGCCACTTAACCCAACGGCTGGGCCGCGCCCCGCGGCCCCCCCTTGCGCCGGGGCCGCCCCGGACGTCGTGGCGCAACCCGGTGGCGGCGCCCGGCGCGGCGTTCAGCCGCCGCCCCGGATCAGCGCGGCCACCTCGCGCATCGGCGGCGGGGCGCCGGGGTCGCTGGCGACAAAGCGCGGCCGCCACAGCGGCGCGAAGCCCTCGGCGAAGGCGCGCACGGTCTCCGGCGCGTCGAAATGCGGCCCCAGCGCGAACAGGCCCGGCCCGCAGTCGCGCCACAACAGCGCGCCGCGCCGCGCGTCCTCGCCCGTCAGCGGCGCCATGCCCAGCGTCAGGCTGGCGAAGCCCCCGGCCTTCAGCGTCAGCGCCAGTTCCGCGAACAGGAACGCCAGCGCGTCGGGCGTGGCGTGGCCGGTGTGGCGGATCACGTCCACCGCCGCGCGCGGCCCCGCGACCAGCAGCACGGCGAAGCCCACCACCGCGTCATGGCGGCGGATCAGCGCCAGTTCGCGGCCGGCAAGCCAGCCCGGCGCCGCAGGTCCGCCGAGAAAGCCGCGCTCCGGCGCCGCGCGGTCCATCGCCCAGAGTTCGCCGATCGCGGCCAGCGCGTCGGGCGGCGCGGCGGCGTGCGGCGGGCGCGCGCGCTCCAACGTCAGCCCAGCGCGCACCGCGCGCTCATGCGCCGCGCGCAGCCTGCGCCGCGCCGGCGCGTCGAGCGTGAAGCCCGGCAGCGGCAGCATCGCCTCCTCGCCGATCAGGCTGAGACTGAGGCCGAGATCGAGCATCAGCGGCGCGTGGCGCCGGCCGACGGCGAAGAACGCGGGCCGCGCGCCTTCGCGCCGCGCGGCGTCGGCGAACGCCCAGGCGAGGCGCGCGGCGCCGTCCGGCGGCCCGACCGGCGCGCCGAGCGCCACCCAGGCGCGGCCCCGCGCCCCGAAACTCATCAATGCGTCGCCCTCATCCGACATCAGCAGCGCCTTGTCGCCGGTCAGCGCCAGCAGGGCGAGCGGCTCGTCCTGCGCCGCCGCGATTCGCGCCGCCGCCGCCAGCGCGGCGGCGTCGGGCGCCTGCGGGCGCAGCCGCGCGCCGCGCAGCCCCCAGCCCAGCAGCCCCAGCGCCGCCGCGAGGCTGGCGACAAGCCCGGCGCGCAAGCGAAGCGGCGCGCGCTCGTCCAGCGCGAAGACCCACCATTGCTCATGGGCGAACGGCCCGCTGCGTTGGGCGAAATACAGCACGAAGCCGCAGGCGGCGACGGCGCCTGCGACCAGCGCCAGCCATCCCGGCGTCAGCACGCCGCGCGTCAGCCGCCCGGCGCGGTGGAACTCGCGGCGCCCCGGCGCAAGCAGCAGCGCCGCCGCCAGCAGCAGCAACGCGCGGTCCAGCTCGCGCCCCGTGGTCAGCGCCGCCTCCAGCGACGCGCCCGCGCCGGCCAGCAGCGCCGCCATCGCCAGCCACCAGGCGCCCTCGATGCGCTGCGCCAGCCCCAGCGCGATCACCACCAGCCCGGCGCCGATCGCGCTCGAGATCAGCGCGCGCCCCGCGACGAAATCCAGCGGCGCGAGGATTTCGAGCTCCTCCGCCGCCTCCTGCGCGCCGGGGATCAGCGCGCCGAACATCATCCACAGCCCCGAGCCGAACACCATCGCCGACAGCGCCAGCGGCGCCACCGCGCTGACCGCGCGAAACACCGGCGTCACCGCCGACACCGCGTCCACCCCCGCCAGCCGCAAGAGCGCCATGCGCGCCTCGTTCAGCGACAACAGCGCCAGCGCCAGCGCGAAGGGCGTGAAATAATAGATCACGCGGTAGAGCAGCAGCGCCGCCGCCGCCTGATCCAGCGACACCGTGGCGGGCAGCGCGGCCAGCACCACCGCCTCGAACACCCCCACGCCGCCGGGCACATGGCTGACCACGCCGGCCATGGTGGCGGCGGCGAACACCGCCAGAAACCCGGCGAAGCTGAGGTCCGACGCCGGCAGCAGCAGATAGAGCGTCAGCGCCGACAGCGAGATGTCGCCGAGCGAGAACACCACCTGCGCCCCCAGCACCGGCAGCGACGGCGCGCGCACGGTGAACCGGCCCAGCCGGAACGCGCCCTGCGTCACCGCCGCCGCCGCCAGCGGGAGCGCCAGCGCCGCCAGCGCCGCCAGCGCCGCCCAGCGGGTGCCCCCGGGCGACAGCGGCGACAGCGCCGCCAGCGCCTCGGGGTGCAGCGCCAGCGCCGCCAGCCCCACCGTGGTCGCCGCCACGCCGAACGACACGGCGGCGAAGGTCGAGACGGCGGCCACGTCATAGCCGTCCAGCCCCAGCGCGCCGTAGATGCGATAGCGCACCGCGCCGCCCGACAGCGCGCTCAGGCCGATGGTGTTGCCAAAGGCGTAGGCCATGAAGCCGCCCGCCGCGACCACCGGGAACGGCAGCGGCTTGCCGATATGGCGCAGCCCCGACCAGTCATAGCCGATCAGCGCCGCATAGCCGCCCATCGTCGCCATGAAAGCCAGCGCCAGCGTCGTCCACGGCGTCGCGCGCACCTGCGCCATCACTTGCGGCAGGCTGACCTCCGACAGCAGCGCGCGCAGCGCATAAAGCCCCAGCCCGAACAGCGCCGCCGTCACGAGATAGGGCAGCGCGGCCTTCAGCCGCCGCAGCGTCGCGTTGCTGAAGTCGGGCGCGTCGGTGGCCGCCATGGGTGCGTGTTTTTCCGTGATGCCGAGACGCTGTGCTCTAACACGGCCGCCGCCCGGGCCAAAGGGGGTGCCGCGCCGCGCTTGCGCAATGCTGCGCAACGATGCCCCAAAGCGCGCCGCGCCTGCGGCAAACCATTGCGATCACTGGCGGAAGGGGTGGGATTCGAACCCACGGATGGTTGCCCATCGGCGGTTTTCAAGACCGCTGCAATCGACCACTCTGCCACCCTTCCAGAGGCGGGGCTTCGGGATGAAAGCCGCCTGCCGCCCGGCGCGCCGCAGCAATACCGCAGCGCGCGGCGGTGTCCAGCCCTCAGCCTTTTCGCGCCAGCACAAGCTGCCCCGGCACCGGCGCGCCCTCGTCGTGGCGCACCACGATCGCACTGAACGCCAGCGGCGTCAGACCCGCCGCCGTCAGCGCCGCGCGCAGGTAGTCCTCGCCATGGGCGAAGCGGTTGAGCGGGCCGACCATGTAGCCGCGCCCGGCGAAGGCCGCCTCCGGCGCGCTCTCGGTCGAGAAGGCGAACAGCCCGCCGCCGTTCAGCCGCCCGGAGACCGCCCGAAACAGCGGCGCGATCTCGCCGAGATAGGGCAGCACGTCGGCGGCGGCGATCAGGTCCCAGGTCTCGCCGTCCCCGGCCGCGCCGTCGAGAAACGCTGCAATCTCGCCCACATAAAGGTCGTCGTAGATGTCCTTGTCATGCGCCAGCGCGACCATGTTCTCCGACAGATCGACCCCGGTGCGGTGCGCGGTCATGTCGGCCAGCGCCGCGCCGGTCAGCCCGGTGCCGCAACCAAGGTCGAGAAACCGCGCGAACGGCCCCCGCCCCGCCAGCGCCGCGCGCAGATCCTCGGGCGTGCGGTAGCCGAGGTCATCGACCAGCATGGCGTCGAACGCCTCGGCGTGCTGATCGAACAGCGTCTCGACATAGGCCTCCGGCGCGCGCTCCGGCGCCGGGGCGCGGCCCATGGCGGCCAGCCGGACCGAGACGCCGCCCCGGTCGCCGGGGTCGATGCGCAGCACGTCGGCGTAGGCGCGCGCGGCGCCGTCGATGTCGCCCGCCTTCTCGCAGGCGAGCCCCCTGTTATACGCTTCGGCCAGCGCGTCGTTGTCCACCGTGTTCATGGACGGCAGCCTTAGCGCCTCGCCGCCCGCCGCGCCAGATCAGCCGAGCAGCGCCAGCAGCGCCGGGATCCGCGCCTTCACCTTGAAGAACCCCGCCGTCGCATGGGGCCAGAGCGCATCGTCCCACGCGCGGCGCGGCGTGACCAGCCGCACGCCCGCCGCCGCCAGCGGGCCGCGCGCGGCCTCCAGCCAGTCGCGCGTCGGGCCGACCGGCGGCCACAGCGTCACGATCTGCGCCGCGCCCGCCGCTTGCGCCCAGCGCGCCAGCGACGCCGGGTCTGCCGCGTCGAGCGCCGTCGCCGGCGGCGCCCCCGCCGCTTGCGCCCGCGTGGCGGCGTCGGCCAGCGCGCCCGCCTCGAAAGCCTGAACCGCGTCGGCGACCGGCAGATCGGACAGCCCCGCCGCCGTCGCGAGCGTCGCCACCGCCCGGAAGGCGCACGGCGCGATCCCGGTCTCCGCCTCTGAGGCGCACAAATCCTCCGCCGTCAGCAGCAGCGCGGCTGGCGCGCGCGGGTCGGGGCGGTCGCCGGGCGGCGGCGCGGCGGGCGCGGGCGGCGGCGCAGCCTCGGTCAGCGGATCGGCGTCCTCCGCCAGATCGCGCGGCGCGGGGGCGAATCGTCCGCCCGTGTATTTCTCGATATTCCATGCGCTTGCGCGATAGTTCTTGCCTTGCGTGTGCAGCCCTGCCACCCAGCGCCAGCCTAGCGTGTTGGAGGCCGGATCGCCGTCGAGCAGGTGGCGCAGGAAGAAATCCGCGCCCAGCCGCCACGGCAGGCGCAGGGTGAAGATCCAGATCGACGCCCACCACATCCGGGCGTGATTGTGCAGATAGCCGGTCTCGACCAGCTCCCGCGTCCAGGCGTCGAAACAGACGAGGCCGCTCTCGCCCGCCTCGGCGGCGGCGAGGCGGCGGCGCAGCGCGGGGGCGGCTGCGGCGCGGTCCTGCGCGACGCCGCGCCGATAGGCGGCCCAGACGGCGGGGCGATGCTCAAGCCAGCCTTTCCAGTAGCCGCGCCAGACCACCTCCTGAAGGAACTTCTCCGCCCCGTGCGCGCCATGGGCGGCCAGCGCCGCCTGCGCGACCTCGGCCTCCGCGATCAGGCGGCGGCGCAGATAGGGCGACAGCAGCGAGACATTGCCGCGCCGCGCCGGTCCGTGGTCGAAGTTGCGCGATGCGGCGTAGGCGGCGCCCATGCGCGGCGTGAAGGCGGCGAGCCGCGCCAGCGCCTCGGCGCGGGTCGGCGGCCAGAGCCGCTGGCTGGGCGCGTCCCGGCGCGCGGGCGCGCCGTCGAACAGATCAGGCTGGGTCATGGCGTTCCTCCGGCGTCGCAGCGGCGCAGCTAGCGGGCGCGGGGGCCGCGTCCAGCCTCGACGGGGTTGACGCGCCGCGCCCGGCGCGCTTGGCTCTGCGGCAAACGACGGAGGGCGCGGCGATGTTCGTGGCGATGAACCGGTTCCGGGTGACGCCGGGCATGGAGGCGGAGTTCGAGGCGGTCTGGCGCAACCGCGACAGCAAGCTGGCGGGGATGCCCGGCTTCGTGTCGTTCCACCTGCTGAAAGGCCCGGCGAAGGACGACCATGTGCTCTATTGCTCGCACAGCGTATGGGCCGACCGCGCCGCTTTCGAGGGCTGGACGAAATCCGTCGCCTTCCGCACCGCGCATCGCGACGTGGGCGAGCAGAAGCCGCTCTACCTCGGCCCGCCGGAGTTCGAGGCGTTCGACGCGGTGGAAGGCGCCTGAGCGCCGCCCGGATCCCTGCCTTCGGCAATTTTATTACCGGATGTGAACCGGTCCCGATTGAATGTTGTGCGATGTTGCTCTAGCTGCGTCAAGCGGTAGCAGCCCGTCCAAGGTCTGCGCCATGAAAAGGGAGGACGCCCGATGACTGCTTCGCTTTCCCGCCGCGCCCTGATGCTGACCGGCGGCGCCGCAGCGCTGACGCTGGGCGCGCGCCCCGGCCTCGCCGCAGAGTGGCGCCCGATCAAGCCGATCGAGATGGTGATCATGGGCGGCCAGGGCGGCGGCGCCGACCGGCTGGCGCGGCTGTTCCAGTCGATCATCCAGAAGAACAAGCTCTCGCCGATGCCGATTCTGCCGATCAACAAGGGCGGCGGCTCGGGGGCGGAGGCGCTGCGCTATCTCAAGGACAAGGCGGGCGACCCGCATGTGATCATGGCGACGCTCAACAGCTATTACACCACGCCGCTGCGCTCCGACATCGGGGTGGACATCGCGGAGTTCACCCCGGTCGCGCGCATGGCGCTCGACACCTTCGCGTTGTGGGTCAACGCCGACAGCGGCATCACCTCGGTCGAACAGTTCGTCGAGGCGGTGCGCGCGAAGGGCGGCGCGTGGAAGATGGCGGGCACCGGCTCGGGTCAGGAGGACAGCCTGGTCACCGCGATGCTGGAGCAGAAATTCGACATCAAGTTTACCTACATCCCGTTCAACGGCGGTGGCGACGTGGCGAAGGCGCTGGTCGGCGGCCATGCCGACAGCACGGTGAACAACCCCTCCGAGGCGCTGGCCTTCGACCGCGCCGGCAAGGTGACGCCGCTGGCCGCCTTCACGGCGGAGCGCATCCCGGCGATGCCGGACGTGGCGACCTTCGCGGAGCTTGGCCACGACGGGATGCTCTACGAGATGCAGCGCAGTTTCGTGGCGCCGGGCGGGATCACGCCGGAGCAGGCGGCGTTCCACGACACGATGATGCGCGGACTCGCCGCGACGGCGGAGTGGCGCGAATACGCCGCCAAGAACGCGCTGGTGACCGATCTGCTGACCGGCGCGGCGCTTCAGGACTATTTCCTGACCGAGCGCGCCAGGCACGCCGAACTGCTCGCCAGCCTCGCAAGCTGAACTCTCGCCGGGCGGGGGCGCGCGCCCCCTCCCCTTCGCCGGAGCACCCGTTGATGCGCATCGCCGAGCTGGCGACCGCCGCCGCCCTGATGGCGCTGTCGCTCTACTTCATGGCGCACGCCGTCGCCCTGCCGATCGGCTGGGACGAAACTTCCGGCCCCGGCGGTGGCGCGTTTCCGTTCTGGCTGTCGGCGGGGATGTTCGGCTGCGCGGCGGTGATCTTCGTGCGGACGTGGCGCGCGGCGCCGGTGCGCGAGGGACGCGCGCCGTATTTCATCCACCCCTCGGCGCGCGGCCAGATGCTGGCGGCGGCGGGGGGTCTGATCGCGACCGTGGCGCTGACCATGGTCGCGGGCGTCTATGTCGCGATCCCGCTGTTCATGGTCGGCTATATCCGCTTCATCGGCCATGCGCGCTGGCTGACGGCGCTCGCCATCGCGCTCGGGACCGTTCTTTTCATGTTCTTTTTCTTCGAGGTGACGCTGAAGATCCTGCTGCCCAAGGGCTTCACCGAACCGCTGTTCTATCCGCTCTACGCGCTGTTTTTCTGAGGGGGGCGGGATGGAGGTTCTTGCGCTGCTGGCCGACGGCTTCGCCACGTCGCTGACGCCGCTCAATCTGGTGGTGCTGACGCTGGGGGTGACGGCGGGGCTGTTCATCGGCGCCATGCCGGGGCTGGGGTCGGTGAACGGCGTGGCGATCCTGCTGCCGATGACGTTCATCGTGCCGCCGGCCTCGGCGATCATCTTTCTGGCGGCGGTGTATTACGGCGCGATGTATGGCGGGGCGATCAGCTCGATCCTGCTGGGGATTCCCGGCGCCTCGACTGCGGTGGCCACCACCTTCGACGGCCGCCCGATGGCGATGCAGGGCAAGGCGGGACTGGCGCTGATCGCGGCGGCGGTGGCGTCGTTCGTCGGCGGCACGGTGTCGGTGATCCTGTTCACCATCTTCGCGGCGCCGCTGGCCGACATGGCGCTGGCCTTCGGCCCGGCGGAGGAGTTCGCGCTGGTCCTGCTGGCCTTCACCACCTTCGTCGGCCTCGGCGGCGACGATGTGGTGAAGACGCTGCTGATGATCTTTCTGGGGCTGGCGCTGAGCACCGTGGGGCTGGACCTGATCTCCGGCCAGCCGCGGCTGATCTTTTTCGACCTGCCCGGCTTCTACAGCGGCGTAAGCTTTCTGATCCTCGCCATCGGCGTCTATGGCGTGGGCGAGGTGCTGTGGACCATCGAGGAGACGCGCGGCAAGCCCAGCGTGATGACCGCGCGCATCGGCTTTCGCGACCTGATCGCGGGGGTGCGCGCGCTGCGCGGCTCGGTCAGGGCGATGTCGCTCGGCTCGGTGCTGGGCTTTTTCGTGGGCGTGCTGCCGGCGGCGGGGGCGACGCCCGCCGCACTGATGGCCTATGGGCTGGCGCGCAGCGGCTCGAAGACGCCGGAGCGTTTCGGCAAGGGCGCCATCGAGGGCGTGGCGGCGCCGGAAAGCGCCAACAACGCCGCCTCGACCGGCTCGCTGCTGCCGATGCTGACGCTGGGCATTCCCGGCTCACCCACCACCGCGCTGCTGCTGGGCGGCATGGTGATGTGGGGGCTGACGCCGGGGCCGATGCTGTTCATCGAGCAGCCGGAGTTCGTCTGGGGGCTGATCTCCAGCCTCTACACCGCCAACGTGGCGGCGGTGGCGGTGAACATCGCGCTGATCCCGCTGTTCGTCTGGGCCTTGCGCATGCCGTTCGCGGTGCTGAGCGCGGTGGTGCTGACGCTGTGCGTCATCGGCGGCTATGCGCCCGCGCAGAAGATGCACGACGTCTGGCTGATCGTCGGCTTCGGCCTCGCCGCCTTCGCGCTGCGCAAGACCGAATATCCCATGGCGCCGCTGGTGCTGGCGCTGGTGCTGGGGCCGCTGATGGAGAAGGCGCTGCGCCAGGCGCTGATCGGCGCGCAGGGCGACGTGACGGTGTTCGTGACGCGGCCGATCTCGGGTGTGCTGATCGCCATCGCCGCGCTGCTGTTCGCCATCCCGCTCATCCGGCGGCTGCGCGCGCGACGGGCGGCGCGGCGGATGGTGTGAGACGCCGGGCCGCGTTAAAGGGGCTGCGGTTCGGCGCAGCGCGGGGGAAGGCATGACGGCGGCGGTGATCGACGGCAAGGCGTTTGCGGAGAAAATCCGTGCGAAGGTTGGCGCAGGCGTGACGGCGATGGTCGCAGCCCGCGGCGTGACGCCGGGGCTGGCGGTGGTGCTGGTCGGCGAGAACCCCGCCAGCCAGATCTATGTGCGCAACAAGAACCGCCAGACGCGCGAAGCGGGCATGAACTCCTACGAGCACACCCTGCCCGCCGACACCCCGCAAGACGCGGTGCTGGCGCTGATCGCGCGGTTGAACGCCGACCCCGACGTGCACGGCATCCTGGTGCAACTGCCGCTGCCCGCCCACATCGACGCCAACCTTGTGATCAACGCGATCTCGGCGGCCAAGGACGTGGACGGCTTTCACGTCGAAAACGTCGGGCGGCTGGGCGCGGGGCTGAAGGCGATGGTTCCCTGCACGCCGCTGGGCTCGCTGATGCTGCTGCGCGACCGGCTGGGCGATCTGGCGGGGCTGGAGGCGGTGGTGCTGGGCCGCTCCAACATCGTCGGCAAGCCGATGGCGCAACTGCTGCTCAAGGACAGCGCCACCGTCACCATCGCCCACAGCCGCACCCGCGACCTGCCCGCCGTCTGTCGCCGCGCCGATATTCTGGTCGCGGCGGTCGGCAGGCCCGGGATGGTGCGCGGCGACTGGAT
>CAZOZE010000035.1:0-12193 GCA_964584215.1 uncultured Rhodobacterales bacterium | reverse complement strand
CGAGCATGGCGTGGGCGTCGGCAAACGGGGCTACATGGCCGCCGAGCACGGCGAGGGCTGGGCGGTGATGCGCCAGATCAAGCAGGCGCTCGACCCCAAGGGGTTGTTCAATCCCGGCAAGATCGTGGCGGATTCGTGACCGGCGTCAGCGCCGCGTCAGGCTTCGCGGCGCAGGGTGCGCCCCCATGAAACACGCCCTCGCCCTCGTCGCCATGCTGGCGACCGCGCCGCTCGCCTTCGCCGACAGCGACAGCGACCACGAAGCCGCCCGCCGCGCGCTGGAGCGCGGCGAGGTGCTGCCGCTCACCGAAATCATCGCGCTGGTCGGGCGCGACCTGCAAGGCCATGTGATCGAGGTGGAGTTCGAGACCAAGGACAAGCGCCACATCTACGAGTTCAAGCTGCTCACCGACGACGGCAAGGTGGTGGAGGTCTATGTGGACGCCGCCACCGGCGAGATCGTCAAGGTAAAGGAAGACAAGCACTGATGCGCGTGCTGGCGGTGGAGGACGATCCGCGCATCGCGGGCGACGTGCAGGCGGCGCTGACGGCGGCGGGGTTTCTGGTCGAGACCGTGGCGGACGGCGAGGAGGCCTGGTTTCTCGGCGACACCGAGGACTATGACCTGATCGTGCTCGACCTCGGCCTGCCGTCGATGGACGGGCTGGCGGTGCTCAAGCGCTGGCGCGCGGCGGGGCGCGAGACGCCGGTGCTGGCGCTGACCGCGCGCGGCGCATGGACCGAGCGGGTCGAGGGCATCGAGGCAGGCGCCGACGACTATCTGCCCAAGCCGTTCCGGATGGAGGAGCTGGTGGCGCGCGCCCGCGCGCTGATGCGGCGCGCCGCGGGGCGCGGCGGCGCGGTGACGCGGATCGGCGCGCTGGGCATCGACGCCAACCGCATGACGGTCACGGTGAACAACCGGCCCTGCGCGGTTTCGCCGCTGGAATACCGGCTGCTGAGCTATCTGGCGCATCAGGGCGCCCGCATCGCCCCGGCGAGCGAGCTTCTGGAGCATCTCTACGGCGACGACGACGCGCGCGAGGTCAACGCGCTGGAGGCGCTGATCGCGCGGCTGCGGCGCAAGCTGGGCCCCGGCGTGATCGGCACCCGGCGGGGTTTCGGCTATTTCATCGAGGACGCCGCAGAGTGACGCCGCGCCTGCTGACCGCCGCCTCGCTGCGGCTGCGGCTGTTCGTGGCCGGCGCGGCGGCGGTGGCGGCGGCGCTGGCGCTGGCGGCGGCGGGGCTGACCTATCTGTTCGAGAACCACGTCGAACGGCGCGCGGCGGCGGAGCTTGAGCTGCATCTCGAACAGATCGTGACCGGGCTGGAGCGCAGCGCCTACGGGCCGCTGACGCTGGAGAAGCCGCCGTCCGACCCGCGTTTCGCGCGTCCGCTGTCCGGTCTCTACTGGCAGATCGAGGCGCCGTCGGGCCGCCTGCGGTCGCGCTCGTTGTGGGACGGGGCGCTGCGGCTGCCGGCGGACGAGCTGAGCGACGGCGCGGCGCACAGGCATCGCATTCCCGGCCCCGGCGGCGGCGCGTTGCTGGTGGTGGAGCGTCTGGTCACGCTGCCGCCGCGCCTCGATGCGGAGGCGGTGCGGGTGGCGGTGGCGCTGGACCGCGCCGAGCTGCGCGCGGCGTCGCGCGATTTCCTCGGCGATCTGGCGCCGTTTCTGGGCCTGCTGGCGCTGGCGCTGACCGGCGCGGGCTGGGCGCAGGTGGCGGTCGGGCTGCGCCCGCTGGCCGCCGTGGGCGCGCGCGTCGCGGCGATCCGCTCGGGCGACGCCGCGCGGCTGGGCGCGGACTTCCCCGAAGAGGTGCGCCCGCTGGCGGCCGAGGTGGACGCGCTGATCGACGCGCGCGAGCGCGACGTGGCCCGCGCCCGCGCCCGCGCCGCCGACCTTGCGCATGGGCTGAAAACCCCGCTTCAGGCGCTGAACGGCGAGGCGGCGCGGCTGCGCGCGGCGGGCGACGCGGCGGCGGCGACGGGGATCGAGCAGATCGCCGACGCCATGCGCCGCCATGTGGACCGCGAGCTTTCGCGCGCGCGCATGGCGACCGGCGACCGCGCCGCCGCCGCCAGCGTCGCCGCCGTGGTCGAGCGCGTGCTGTCGGTGCTGCGCCGCACGCCCGACGGCGCGCGGCTGGCGTGGCGGGTGGAGGCGGCGCCGTCCCTGCGCGCGCGCGTGAACGCCGCCGACCTGACCGAGGCGCTGGGCGCGCTGATCGAGAACGCCGCCCGCCATGCGCGCGCGGCGGTGACGATCGCGGCGCGGCGCGACGGCGCGACGGTGGCGCTGACGATCCGCGACGACGGCCCCGGCATCCCGCCCGAGCGGCTGGCGGAGGCGACGGCGCGCGGCGCCCGGCTCGACGAAACGCGGCCCGGCGATGGCCTGGGCCTGTCGATCGCGACCGAGATCGCCGCTAACGCCGGGGGCGCGCTGAGCCTGCGCAACGCCGATCCGGGACTGGCGGCGACCCTCACCCTGCCCGCCGCGGCGCCGGAAAGCCGCTGACGCGGGTCTGATGCGCCGCGTCAGTCCTCTGTCAGCGTTTGCGATGCAACATGCACCCGACTCGCCGCCTGGTGCGCGGCGCCGCCTGATTGGGGATGACGATGCTGCAATGGCGCAAGGACGACTGGCGCAAGGCTGACGCGGGCGCGACGGCGCGAAAGGTCCGGGTCTGGGATCCGTTGGTGCGCGCCTTTCACTGGAGCCTGGTCGCGGCGACGGCGGTTGCGGGCGTGACCGGCTTCCTGCTCGACAGCCCGTGGATCGCCTGGCACGTCTGGGGCGGCGCGGCGGCGGTCGCGCTGATCTCGGCGCGGCTGGTGTGGGGCTTCACCGGCCCGACCCACGCCCGCTTCGCCGATTTCGTGACCGGCCCGCGCGCGGCGCTGGCGCATCTGCGCGAACTGCGCGACGGCGCGCCCGGCCAGCGCCATCTCGGCCACAACCCGCTGGGCGCGCTGATGGTGCTGGGGCTGCTGGCGGTGACGACGCTGATCGCGCTGACCGGCGCGACGGTGCTGGGCGGCGTGTTCAAGACCGGCCCGCTCGCCTTCGCGGCGTCCTACGATGTCGGCCGGACGGCGAAGGATCTGCACGAACTGCTCGCCAACCTGATGCTGGCGATGATCGCGCTGCATGTCGGCGGGGTGATCCATGAGAGCCGCCGGTCGCGCGAAAACCTCGCCCGCGCGATGATCGACGGCGAGAAGGAGGTCCGGCCCGGCGACGCGCCCGTGAAGCGCCTGCGCGCCCGCCCGCTGGCGGCGCTGGCGCTGGGCGCGGTGGCGCTGGGCGGCGGAACCGCGCTGGGCTTCGGTCTCGCCGGGCGCCCCGCCTTCGGCGCCGCCGTCGCGACGCTCGACCCGGTGTACGCCGAGGAGTGCGGCGCCTGCCACCTGCCGCATAACCCAAGCCTGCTGCCGCGCGCCTCATGGGCGCTGCTGATGGCGGGGCTGGACGACCATTTCGGCGAGAACGCCGCGCTGGACGCCGAGACCACCGCCGATCTCGCCGCCTGGCTCGACGCCCACGCCGCCGAGAGCGCCGACACCAAGCCCGCCCACCGGCTGCGCGCGGTCGATCCGCAAAAGCCGTTCCAGATCAGCGCGTCGCCCTATTGGGTGCGCAAGCACCGCGACATCGCCGACGCCACGTTCGCGTCGCGCGCCGTGGGCGGCAAGGGCCAGTGCGCCGCCTGCCACGCCGACGGCGAGGCGGGCCGGTTCTATCCCGCCAACATTTCCATTCCCAAGGAGAACGCCTCGTGAAACGCCTCGCCTTCCTGCCGTTCATGCTGATCGCGGCGGCGGCGCCCGCCGCCAACGCCCCCGGCCCCGACACGCCCGCCTCGCTGACGGCGCGCTATGCAGCCGAAGCGGGGGCGGCGCCGTCGGCCCAGCGCGGCGCGGCGTTCTTCGCCGCGACCCATGTCGGCGGCAAGCCCGACACGCCGTCTTGCAGCACCTGCCACACCGCCGATCCGCGCGCCGAGGGCCGCACCCGCGCGGGCAAGGCGATCGAGCCGATGGCGGTCTCGCGCAATCCGACGCGCTACACCGACCTGAAGTTCGTCGAGAAATGGTTCGGGCGCAATTGCGACAGCGTGCTCGGCCGCGCCTGCACGGCGGGCGAGAAGGCCGACTTCATCGCCTACATGAGCAGCCTCTGATCCCCCGAAAGGAATGACGATGTCCCGAGCAAGCCTGACCCGCGCCGCCGCAGGCGCCGCGCTGGCGCTTACCGCCGCCTGCGCCACCGTGCGCGCCGATGAGAAGTATCCGCCGATGTCGGAGCCGCTGGCGCAGGCGGAATGCTCCGCCTGCCACATGGCGTTCTCCGCCGCCTTTCTGCCCGCGCGGTCTTGGCGGGCGGTGATGGCGGGGCTGGACGACCATTTCGGCGAGAACGCCGCGCTCGACCCCGCCGCCGCGCAGCAGATCACCGCCTATCTGGAGGCCAACGCGGCGGATACGACGCGGCGCGCCAAGTTCATGCGCAACCTCGACGACTCCCAAACGCCGCTGCGCATCACCGAGACGCCCTACTGGCTGCGCAAGCATCGCCCGGGCGAGGTGTCGCCGCGCGCGTTCCTCGATCCCAAGGTCGGCTCCAGGGCCAATTGCGTCGCCTGCCACCGCGACGCCGATCGCGGCAACTACGACGACGACTGAGACCGGGGCCGCCTGCGGCGCGGCGGGAGCGGTGTCAGCAAAAGGGCGAAGCGGTTTTGCAGTTTGACAATGCTCAAACTCATCAGCGGAACCAAAATCACCGCTCAGGCTGAGTTTGCCTGACGTAACTTTGATCTAATCGGAGCAGGGGGCGCATCAAGGGTTGCAATCACGGGGGATGCTTGGTCAGTTAACGTCACTAATCAGCCAAGAAACGACATGCCCAGCAGGGAGAGACTCCCGTGACCACGATTCGCCCCCGCACCAGCCGCCGCCAGCACCCCGCCATCGCGCCGATGGCGCAGGACGCGCGCGCCGGACGGCTCGACCGGCGGGAGTTTCTCGCGCTGTCCACCGCGCTCGGCGCCAGCACGGCCGCCGCCTACGGCCTGCTGGGTGAGGCGGCGCCCGCGCGCGCGCAGGATGCGGTGAAGAAAGGCGGCGTGCTGCGGCTGTCGATGAACGTGCTGGCCATAGCCGACCCGCGCATCTTCGACTGGTCGGAAATGTCCAACGTCGCGCGCCAGTGCCTTGAGAACCTGGTGCGCTACACGCGCGACTACACGTTCGAGCCGTGGCTGCTGGAGGGCTGGGAAGTCTCCGAAGACGTGCGCACCTATACGCTGAAGCTGCGCAAGGGCGTCACATGGACCAACGGCGACGCCTTCACCGCCGACGACGTGGTGTTCAACTTCACCCGCTGGTGCGAACGCGACGCGCCCGGCAACTCGATGGCCAGCCGCGTGCCCGGCCTGATCGACCCCGACACTGGCCGCGCGCGCGAAGGCGCCATCGAAAAGCTGGACGCGCACACCGTGCGGCTGAACCTGTCGGCCCCCGACATCGCGCTGATCCCCAACATCTCGGAATATCCCTCGCTGATCGTGCACCGCTCGTTCGACGAGACCGGCGCCAACTTCAGCGAAAACCCGATCTCGACCGGCCCGTTCGAGTTCGTCTCGGTGGCGGTGGGCGACCGCGCCGAGGTGCGCAAGCGCACCAATGGCGCGTGGTGGGGGGGCGAGGCGTATCTCGACGGGATCATCTGGACCGACTACGGCACCGACCCGGCGGCGGAGGTGGCGGCGTTCGAGGCGGGCGAGATCGACGCCAACTACTGGTCCACGGCGGATTTCGCCGACATCTTCGACACGCTCGACCTGAAGCGCCACGAGGTGGTGACGGCGGCGACGGTGGTCGCGCGCATGAACGTCAACAATCCGCCCTACGACGATCAGCGCGTGCGCCGCGCCATTCAACTGTCGGTGGACAACGCCGTGGTGCTGCAACTGGGTTTCGGCGGCGCCGGGACCGTGGCCGAGAACCACCACGTCTCACCGATCCACCCCGAATATGCAAAACTGCCCGAGATCAGGCGCGACCCGGATGAGTCGCGCCGCCTGCTCGCCGAGGCCGGGCACAGCGACACCGAATTCGAGCTGATCTCGATCGACGACGACTATCGCCGCAACACCACCGACGCCATCGCCGCGCAGATGCGCGACGCAGGCATCAAGGTGAAGCGCACCATCATTCCCGGCTCGTCGTTCTGGAACAACTGGACCAGCTATCCGTTCTCGACCACCAACTGGAACATGCGCCCGCTGGGGGTGCAGGTGCTGGCGCTGGCCTATCGCTCGGGCGAGGCGTGGAACGAGAGCGGCTACGCCAACCTCGATTTCGACGCCGCGCTGGCGCGCGCGCTCGCCACCCCCGACACCGAGGAACGCCGCCAGATCATGGCGGAGATCGAGAAGATCCTCCAGGACAGCGGCGTGATCATCCAGTCCTACTGGCAGGCGCTCTACAACCACGCCGCGCCGCATGTGCGCGGCTACGCCAAGCATCCCACGCACGAGATGCACCTTGAAAAGGTATGGCTGGACGTGTGAACGCGGTCCGAAACGGCCGCGCGCGCCGAACCTGACGGGAGGCGCTGATGCTGGCTTTCATCCTGCGCCGCGCGGGCGCCATGGCGCTGACCATGCTGGCGCTGACCTTCATCGTGTTCACGCTGGTCAACCTTGAGCCCAATCTCAGGAAACTGGCGCTGGAGCAGAACAACGCCCGCATGGAGACTGCGGCGGTGGAGCGCTGGCTGACCGAAAAGGGCTATCGCGCGCCGCTGCTGCAACGCTATGGCGACTGGCTGGGCGGCGTGGCGACCGGCGACATGGGCTATTCCACCCGGTTTCGCGCCCCGGTGGCCGACGTGCTGTGGCCCCGGCTCGGCTATACCGGCGTGCTGGCGTTCTGGGTGCTGGCGACGATGATCCCCGGCGCGCTGGTGGTCGGCGTGCTGGCCGGGATGCGGGAGGGGTCGGCCACCGACCGGGGCCTGTCGGTGTTCGCGATCCTCACCTCGGCGACGCCGGAATACGTCTCGGGCATCATCTTCACGGTGATCTTCGCCTCCGGGCTGGGCTGGCTGAAGGGCGTGGCGCGGGCGGGCGAGGCGAGCTTCGAGACGCTGGCGCTGCCGGTGATGACCATGGCGATCTACGGCATGGGCTATATCAGCCGCATGACCCGCGCCGCGATGGCCGAGGTGATGACGGCGCAATACATCCGCACCGCGCGGCTCAAGGGCCTGCCGTTCCGCACCATCGTGCTGCGCCACGCGCTGCGCAACGCGCTGATCGCGCCGTTCACCGTCATCATGCTGCAGTTCCCGTGGCTGCTGACCGGCGTGGTGATCGTGGAGGCGCTGTTCAACTACAAGGGTTTCGGCTGGACGCTGGTCGAGGCCGCCAACAACAACGACATCGACCTGCTGCTGGCCTGTTCGCTGGTGTCGGTGGCGGTGGTGCTGGCGACGCAGGCGATCTCCGACATCGGCTATGCGTTCCTCAACCCGCGCATCCGGGTGTCCTGAGATGCAGTTTCTCTCAGGCGCGCAGATCGTGGCGCAGGCGCTGGCGCAATTCTGGCCGGTGTGGCTTGGCCTTGCGGCGATCTTCGGAGCCGGGCTGGCGTTTCGCTCCCGCCTCGGGCTTTTGGGGCGTCTGTTTCATAGCAGCGTCGGGACGGCGGGGCTGGCGCTGGTGCTGTTCTGGGCGCTGACCGCGCTGTTCGCCGACGTGGTGGCGGCGCACGACCCGCTGGAGCAGTTCGGCTTCGTCAAGCGGCAGGGACCGGGGGTGATCGACCCCGGCTCGGGCGCGGTGTTCCTGCTCGGCGCCGACAATCTGGGCCGCGACCTGTTCAGCCGCATGGTGCACGGCTCGCAGTTCGTGCTGATCATCGCGCCCGCCGCGACGCTGGTCGCCTACGCGGTGGGCGTGGCGCTGGGGCTGCCTGCGGGGTATTTCGGCGGGCGGATCGACGTCGTGCTGTCGTTTCTCGCCAATCTGGTGCTGGCGTTCCCGGTGATCCTGCTGTTCTACCTGCTGGTGACGCCGGGGGTGCGCGAGACCGCGATCCCCAACGCCATGGCGGCGGTGTTCTTCATCTTTCCGCTGCTGGTCGCGGGCGGCGCGATCTGGCTGCGCTTCGCGCGGCGGCCTGCGGTGCTGATCCCGGCGATGGCGGCGGTGATCCTCGTCGGCGGCTGGCTTTATGTCGGGCTGGTGTTCGCGCCGCCGGGGCCGTTCGTGTCGCTGGCGCCCAACGTGCTCAACATCTTCGCCGCCGTGGTGTTCGCCTCCAGCCCCGGCGTGTTCCGCATCGTGCGCGGGCTGACCATGGACATCAAGACCCGCGACTATGTCGCCGCCGCCCAGACCCGGGGGGAACGCGCGTGGTATGTGATGTTGTGGGAGATCCTGCCCAACGCGCGCGGGCCGCTGATCGTCGATGGCTGCCTGCGGATCGGCTATACCACCATCCTGCTCGGCACGCTGGGCTTTTTCGGGCTGGGGCTGGCGCCGGAAAGCCCCGACTGGGGGTCGATGATCAACCAGACGCGCGGCTTCATCCGGCTGGGCGCCTTCATCGTGCTGCCGCCGACGCTGGCGCTGGCGTCGCTGGTGCTGGGGCTGAACCTGCTGGCCGACGGGCTGCGCGAACAGGCGCTGCGCGATTGAGCGGGCGCCCATGAGGAGACCCGGCGCATGACCGACCCGATCCTGCAGATCGACAACCTCAGCATCAGCTTCTTCACCCGCGCGGGCGAGATCCCGGCGGTGATGGATTTCTCCTGCGCCGTCATGCCCGGCGAGTCGATGGGGCTGGTGGGCGAATCGGGCTGCGGCAAATCCACCGTTGCGCTCGCGATCATGCGCGATCTCGGCGTCAACGGGCGCATCACCGGCGGCTCGATCCGGTTTCGCGGCGAGGATCTGGTCACTGCGGACGAGGCGCGGCTGCGCGCGCTGCGCGGGAACAAGATCGCGATGGTGTATCAGGAGCCGATGGCCAGCCTGAACCCGGCGATGCGGATCGGCGCCCAGCTTGTCGAGCCGCCGATGCTGCACGAGGGCGCCTCCCGCGCCGAGGCCGCCGACCGCGCGCGCGCGATGCTGCGCGCCGTGCGGCTGCCCGACCCCGAGCGGGTGATGAACGCCTGGCCGCACCAGATCTCGGGCGGCCAGCAGCAGCGCGTGGTGATCGCCATGGCGCTGCTGTCGAAACCCGACCTGTTGCTGATGGACGAGCCGACCACCGCGCTGGATGTGACGGTCGAGGCGGGCATCGTCGATCTGGTCAGGGAGCTGGCGGACGATTTCGGCGTCTCGATGCTGTTCATCTCCCACAACCTGGGGCTGGTGCTGGAGACCTGCGACCGCATCACGGTGATGTATGCCGGCGAGGCGGTCGAGACCGGCGCCATCGGCGACGTCTTCGACCGGATGCGCCACCCCTACACGCAGGGCCTGTTCCGCTCGATTCCGCTGCCCGGCGCCGACCGCAACAGCCGCCCGCTGGTGGCGATCCCGGGGCAACTGCCGCTGCCGCATGAACGCCCGGAGGGCTGCAACTTCGGCCCGCGCTGCGGCTATTTTCAGGCCGGGCGCTGCGACCGGGGCGTGATCGCGATGGCCGCCGCGCCGGGCGACCGGCACTTCACCCGCTGTCTGCGCGGCGCGGAGATCGACTGGGCGGCGCCGCCTGCGGTGACCGCGCGCCCCGCCGCCGCGCCGCTAGGCGCCGTGGCGCTGCGCGCCGAGGGCCTCAGCAAGCACTATGCCGTGGCCGCCAACGCCCTGTTCGGCGGCGGCGAGACCCGCACGGTGAAGGCGGTCGAAGGCGTCAGTTTCGATGCCCGCGAGGCCGAGACCGTGGCCATCGTCGGCGAATCGGGCTGCGGCAAGTCAACGCTGGCCCGCGTGCTGCTGGGGCTGGAGACCGCCGACGCGGGCGAAGTGCGCCTCGGCGACCTCGAGATCGGCGCGCTGGCGGTGGGCGCGCGGGGCGCGGCGACGGTCAGCCAGATCCAGATGGTGTTCCAGAACCCGTTCGACACCCTGAACCCCAGCCAGACCGTCGGCGCCCAGATCCTGCGCGTGCTGGAGATGTTCGGCGTCGGCGACAGCCAGGCCGACCGGCGCGACCGCATGCTGCGGCTGCTCGACACCGTGAAGCTGCCGCGCGCCTTCGCGGACCGCCTGCCGCGACAGCTCTCGGGCGGGCAGAAACAGCGCATCGGCATCGCGCGCGCCTTCGCGGGCGCGCCGCGCGTGGTGGTCGCCGACGAGCCGGTGTCGGCGCTGGACGTGAGCGTTCAGGCCGCCGTCACCGATTTGCTGATGGAGATCCAGCGCGAGAGCCGCACCACCCTGCTGTTCATCAGCCACGACCTGTCCATCGTGCGCTACCTCAGCGACCGGGTGCTGGTGATGTATCTGGGCCATATCGTCGAACAGGGAACCACCGAGCAGGTGTTCCAGCCGCCCTATCACCCCTACACCGAGGCGCTGCTCTCCGCCGCGCCGGTCGCCGACACCAGCGTCACCAAGAACCGCATCGTGCTGGAGGGCGAGATCCCCTCGGCGATGAACCCGCCGCCGGGCTGCCCGTTCCAGACCCGCTGCCCGCGCAAGGCGCAGGTGGCGAGCGACCTGTGCGAGACCGCCCTGCCGCCGATGCGCGAGATCGCCGACGGCCATCGCCTGCGCTGCCACCTCTCCGGCGCCATCCTCGACACGATGGCGCCGGTGATCGCGGCGGCGACTGCTCAGGCGGGCGACCCGGCGCGCTGAGGCGTCAGATCGGGGTCGCCATCGGCTGCACAAGGACGCGGGGCCACTGCGCCGCCGCGACGAACGCCGCGCCGGGCGTCGCGCCCGACCGGCGTGCGGCGAGATAAAAAAGCCGCGCCGCAAAGGCGTAATTCAACGCAAACCACAGGAACACGATCCATGCGAGCATTTGGCGTCTCCCGGCGCTCTGGCGCGTTATGCGCTCTCTTGTTTCCCCACATAGGGTTTCATGACGATTGCGCTACAACCATTACGAAATAATGAATGTTTTTGAGCGTCCAGTCAGCGTCGTAAAGCGTCGCAGGCAGGTCGCAGCCCCGGGTGCGCGCGCGCTGCGGCGGCGCGATCCTCGCGCGGTGCGGGGATGGAGGCGAAACGATGAAAAGCCATGCGCGGGCGATAGTTGTGGGCGGCGGCGCGGTCGGCTGCTCGATCGCCTACCACCTCGCCAAGGCGGGGTGGCGGGATGTCGTGCTGCTGGAGCGCGACGAATTGACCGCAGGCTCCACCTGGCACGCGGCGGGCCTGCTGCCACTGTTCAACATGTCATATGCGGTGGGTCACATCCACGACCACAGCGTGAAGCTCTACAAGACGCTGGAGGCCGAGACCGGGCTGAACCCCGGCTTCAGCGTGGTCGGCAACCTGCGCATGGCGCAGACGCAGGCGCGCATGGACGAATACATGCTCTACGCCGCCACCGCCGAATCGGTGGGCGTGCCGTTCGAGTGGCTGACCGCGCGCGAGATCGGCGAGCGCTGGCCGCTGGTGCGCAGCGATGACCTTGTGGGCGCGCTGTTTCACCCCACCGACGGCTACATCAACCCCGCCGACGTGACGCAGGCGCTGGCGCGCGGCGCCCGCCAGCGCGGCGTCGAAATCGTGCGCCGCGCGCAGGTCGAGGGCTTTGCGCGCCGGGGCGGCGACTGGATCGTGACCGGGCGCATCATGGGCGAGCGCGGCGGCAATCTCGAGCCGGGGGAGCCTTTCGAGATCGTGGCGGACGTTGTCGTCACCGCGACCGGCAACCACGCGCAGGCGACGGCGGCGATGATCGGCTGCCGCCTGCCCGCCATCCCGGTCGAGCATCAATACATCGTCACCGAGCCCGATCCCCGGCTGGTCGATTGGCGCAAGACCAACCCCGAACACCCCGTGCTGCGCGACGCCGACGCGCGCTGGTATGTGCGTGAAGAGCGCGGCGGCTGGATTCTGGGGCCATATGAAAAGGGCGCGCCGGTCTGGGCGAAGTTCGGCGTGCCGCCGGGTTTCCGCGCCGATCTGCTGCCGCTGGATCTCGACCGGATCGAGGAGGAATACGCCAGCTTCAACCACCGCATCCCGTCGTCGGAGACCTGCGGC
>CAZOZE010000034.1:0-4570 GCA_964584215.1 uncultured Rhodobacterales bacterium | reverse complement strand
ACCTTCCCGCCCGAGTATCTGAAGCTGCGCGACGATCTCAACGCCGCCTTCGAGGCGCTGGAGGCGGCGCTGGGCCAGATCACCGCCAACGCCGAGACGGTGCGCGGCGCGGCGGGCGACATCTCCGCCGCCTCCGACGATCTGTCGCAGCGCACCGAGAGCCAGGCGGCGAGCCTTGAAGAGTCCGCCGCCGCCATCGAGGAGATCGCCTCGACCACCCGCAAGACCGCCGACGGCGCCGCCCACGCGCGGCAGGTGGTGGCGCGGGCGAAAAGCGAGGCCGAGAGCGGCGGCGCCGTGGTGCGCGACGCGGTCGGCGCCATGAGCGAGATCGAGGACTCCTCCGAGAAGATCGGCCAGATCATCGGCGTGATCGACGAGATCGCGTTCCAGACCAACCTGCTGGCGCTGAACGCGGGCGTCGAGGCGGCGCGAGCGGGCGAGGCGGGCCGCGGCTTCGCCGTGGTCGCCTCGGAGGTGCGCGCGCTGGCGCAGCGCTCCGCCGACGCCGCCAAGCAGATCAAGGGGCTCATCATGTCCTCCAAGGGGCAGGTCGAGCACGGCGTCAAGCTGGTCGGCGGCGCGGGCGCGGCGCTGGAGCGCATCATCGCGGGCGTCGCCGAGATCAACGCCGCCGTGGACGACATCGCCGGCAGCGCGCAGGACCAGGCGACCGGCCTGCAGGAAGTCAGCGGCGCGGTCGGCCAGATGGATCAGATCACCCAGCAGAACGCCGCGATGGTCGAGGAAGTCACGGCCTCGGTGCGCGCGCTGTCGGCGCAGACCGACGAGTTCGCCCGCCTTGTCGGCGCCTTCCGCACCCGCGCGCGGCCCGCGTCCGTCGGCGCCGCCAGCGCGGCTGCGCCCACGGCGCCGCCCGCCGCCACCGTCACGCCGCTGCGTCCCGCAGCGCACAAGGCCGCGCACAAGGCCGCGCACAAGGCCGCGCCCGCGCCGAAGCGCGCTGCGCCTGCGCCCCGCAAGGCCGCCGCCGCCAGCGGCGCCGACGCGGGCTGGGAGGAGTTCTGAGATGGCGCGCGCCAAACCCGCCGCGCCGCGCGCGCTCGCCCTGCCGGAGACGCTGGACGCCGCAGCGGCGCCGGGGCTGCTGGACAGCCTGCGCTCACTGCGCGGCGGCCCGGTCGAGATCAACGCCGCGCAGGTGAAGCGGCTGGGCGGGCAGTGCGCGCAGGTGCTGTTGTCCGCCGCCGCCACCTGGCGCGCCGACAAGGCCCGGCTCACCCTGATCGAGCCATCCCCCGAACTTGCCGAGGCGCTGCGCCTGATGGGCCTGACGCCGGACAGCCTGACCCACGGAGACGCAGCCGCATGACCCAGACCGTTCTGACCGTGGACGACAGCCGCACCATGCGCGACATGCTGCGCGTGACGCTGGAGGAGAGCGGCTATCGCGTGATCCAGGCCGCCGACGGCCTGCTGGGGCTGGAGGCGCTGAAAGGCGAGCGGCCCGACGTGATCGTGACCGACATCAACATGCCCAACCTCGACGGCTTCGGCTTCATCGAGGCGGTGCGCAAGGACGGCCGCCTCGCGGGCGTGCCGATCCTCGTGCTGACCACCGAGAGCGACGCCGCGCTGAAGAACCGCGCCCGCGCCGCCGGGGCGACCGGCTGGATCACCAAGCCGTTCGAGCAGACCCGGCTGGTGGACGTCGTGCGCCGCGTCGCGGCCTGAGGGGGAGAAAGTTCATGTCCAGCGACGCGCTCGCCCAGCTTCGCCAGACTTTTTTCGAGGAATGCGACGAACAACTCGCCGAGCTGGAGTCGGGCCTTCTGCAGATGCAGGACGGCGCCACCGACAGCGAGACGGTGAACGCCGTGTTTCGCGCGGTGCATTCGGTGAAGGGCGGCGCCGGGGCGTTCAAGCTGACGACGCTGGTCAGCTTCGCCCATGTGTTCGAGACCGCGCTCGACGAGATCCGCAGCGACAAGCTGGAGGCCGGCCCTTCGCTGATGAAGGCGATGCTGCGCGCCTCCGACGTGCTCGCCGATCTGGTGAGTGCGGCGCGCAACGGCGACGACGTGGACGCGGCGCTGTGGCGCGGGCTGGCGGACGAGATCGCGGGGTTCTGCGGCAAGGAGAAGGCGGCCCCCGTCTCAGCCGCCGCGCCCGCCGGTTTCACGCCCGAGCCGCTGGCGTTCACCCCGCAGCCGCTCGCCTTCACGCCGCAGCCGATGGCGTTCACGCCGCAGCCGATGGCGCTGCCGTCGCTGACGCCCGCGCCCGCCGCCGAAGACGCACAGGCCGGCGGCGGCTTGCGCATCCTGTTCCGCCCGCGCATCGAGCTTTATGAGAAGGCCAACGACGCGGTGGTGCTGCTGCGTGAGCTTGAGCGCCTCGGCGCCATGCGCGTCACCTGCGATCTGTCGGAAGTGCCGCCGCTCGATGCGCTCGACCCGCATGGCGCCTGTCTGGGCTTCGACATCCGCCTTGTCACCGATCGCGACGAACAGGCGGTGCGCGAGGTGTTCGAGTTCTGCGAGGAGGACTGCGACCTCGTGATCCGCCGCGAGGCCGCGCCCGCCGCTGAAGCTGCGGCGGCGCCGGACCCGGCGGCGATCCTGAACGCGCTGCGCCCGGCGCCGAAAGATACGCCCGCCGATCCGCCCGCAGCCGCGCCAGCCGCAGGCAACCCCGCCGAGCCGCAAGCCGCCGACAAGACCGCAGCCAAGCCCGCCGACCCCGCCCGCGCGGCGGAGGAGGCCGCCGCCCAGCGCGCCGCCGCCACGCCTGCGCCCGCCACCATCCGCGTCGATCTCGACCGGGTGGACCGGCTGATCAACCTGGTGGGCGAGTTGGTGATCAACCAGGCGATGCTGGCGCAGGCGGTGCAGGGCGCCGACGGCGCGCGCGATCCGGCGGTGTCGGGGGGGCTGGACGAGCTCGATCAGCTCACCCGCGAAATCCAGGAAAGCGTGATGGCGATCCGCGCCCAGCCGCTGAAACCGCTGTTCCAGCGCATGAGCCGCATCGTGCGCGAGGTCGCCGACGCCACCGGCAAGAAGGTGCGGCTGATCACCGACGGCGAATGGACCGAGGTGGACAAGACCGTGGTCGAGCGCCTCGCCGATCCGCTCACCCACATGATCCGCAACGCCATCGACCACGGCCTCGAAAAACCCGCCGACCGGCTGGCCGCAGGCAAGCCAGAGGAGGGCGTGGTGCGCCTGTCCGCCGCGCACCGCTCGGGCCGGGTGGTGATCCAGATCAGCGACGATGGCGCGGGCGTGAACCGTGAGAAGGTGCGCGCCATCGCCGTCGGCAAGGGACTGGTCGCCGCCGACGCGCAGCTCAGCGAAAGCGACATCGACAACCTGATCTTCCTGCCGGGGTTCTCGACGACCGAAAAGATCTCCGCCATCTCCGGGCGCGGGGTCGGCATGGATGTGGTGAAACGGTCGATCCATGCGCTGTCGGGGCGCATTTTCCTCAAGTCGAGGCGCGGTCAGGGCTCCGAGTTCACCCTGTCGCTGCCGCTGACGCTGGCGGTGCTCGACGGCATGGTGGTGACGGTGGACGGCCAGACGCTGGTGGCGCCGCTCAGCGCCATCGTCGAGACCATGAGCCTCGACGCGGGCCGCCTGCGCGCCTTCGGCGCCAGCAACGCCGTGATCGCCGACCGCGACGGCTTCGTGCCGATCATCGACACCGCCGCCGAGCTGGGCTTTCGCGCCCACCGCCGCGTCGAAGGCGGCGACAAGGGCGTGGCGCTGCTGGTCGAGAGCGAGGGCGGCGGGCGCAGCGCGCTGGTGGTCGATGCGATCCAGGATCAGCGCCAGGTCGTCATCAAGAGCCTTGAGACCAACTACGGCCGCGTGCCCGGCGTCGCCGCCGCCACCATCCTCGGCGACGGGCGCGTGGCGCTGATCCTCGACGTGGATGCGCTGGTCGCCCGCGCGCGCGGCGCCGCCACTGAACCCCTTCTCGCAGCAGCAGGATGAAGCCCATGTCCGACACCAAGGACGCCCCCTCCGCCGCCCCCATCGAGCTGGTCGCGTTCCGCATCGGCGCGCAGGAATACTGCGTGGACATCATGGCGGTGCGCGAGATCCGGGGCTGGACCCCCGCCACCACCTTGCCGCACGCGCCCGCCTTCGTGCAGGGGGTGATCAACCTGCGCGGCGCCGTGCTGCCGATCGTGGACCTCTCGGCGCGGCTCGGCCTCGGCGCCGCTGCGCCGACCGAGCGGCATGTGACCATCGTGGTGCAGATCGCCGAACAGGTGGTGGGGCTGCTGGTCGATGCGGTCTCCGACATCCTGACCGTGACGCCCGACCAGATGCGCGTGACGCCCGACGTCGCCTCCGAGACGACGCGCCAGTTCGTCAAGGGCGTGTTCGCCATGGAGGGCCGCATGATCAGCCTGATCGAGCTGGATCAGGTGCTGCCGCAAGATCAGCGCGAGGCTGCGTGAGCCTCGCCTCTCCCTACGTCGCGGCCATGGCCGCCGCCGACGCCGCCCGCGAGGCGGCGCCGCGCGAATTCGCGTTCTCGGACGCGGAATTCTCCATGATCGCCAAATTGCTGCACGCCGAGGCCGGGATCGAGA
>CAZOZE010000033.1:0-3208 GCA_964584215.1 uncultured Rhodobacterales bacterium | reverse complement strand
CGCATCAGGATGGTCTCGGTCTCCAGGTAATCGCCGTCGCGCCGCGCGCCGCGCACGATCGAGCCGTCGGTGACGCCGGTCGCGGCGAAGATCACGTCGTTGCGCACCAGGTCGTGCAGGCCATAGGTGCGGTCGAGGTCGGTGATCCCCGCGCGCCGGGCGCGGCCCTTTTCGTCCTCGCTGCGGAACGAGAGCCGCCCGTAAAGCTGCCCGCCCATGCACTTGAGCGCCGCCGCCGCCAGCACGCCCTCCGGCGCGCCGCCCGCGCCCATGTACATGTCGATGCCGGTGGCGCCGGGTTGCGCGCAGTGGATGATGCCGGCCACGTCGCCGTCGGTGATCAGGTGAATCGCGGCGCCGGTGCTGCGCACCTGCTCGATCATCTCGGCGTGGCGCGGCCGCTCCAGGATGCAGGTGGTGATGTCGGCGGGCGCGCAGCCCTTGGCCTTCGCCAGCGCGCGCACGTTCTCCGCCGGGTCGGCGTCGAGCGACACCACGCCATCGGGATAGCCGGGGCCGATGGCCAGCTTCCACATATAGACGTCGGGCGCGTGCAGCATCGAGCCGCGCGGCCCCATCGCGATCACCGCCAGCGCATTGGGCATCGCCTTGGCGGTCAGCGTGGTGCCCTCCAGCGGGTCGAGCGCGATGTCCACTTCGGGGCCATTGCCGCTGCCGACCTCCTCGCCGATGTAGAGCATCGGCGCCTCGTCGCGCTCGCCCTCGCCGATCACCACCGTGCCCCTGATGTCGAGCAGGTTGAGCTGGGTGCGCATCGCATCGACCGCCGCCTGATCCGCCGCCTTCTCGTCGCCGCGCCCCAGCAGCCGGGCCGAGGCGATCGCCGCCGCCTCCGACACCCGGGCGAGGCCGAGCGAGAGCATCCGGTCCTTGAATTCAAACTCACCCTTGTCGGTCATTGCGAAACTCCTTTTGTGGGGTCAAACGTCTTCGATGCGCAGCGCGACCGGGTCGGCCAGCGATACGGGGCTTGCGGTGATGCGCGCAAGCGCGCGGTCGAGCGCGGCGCGCGCGCAGGCGTGGGTGACGATCAGCACCGTGGCGGCGCCGTCGGCGGGCTTGTCGTGCTGGCGCATGGCGCGGATCGAGACGCCCTCCAGCCCGAGGTCCTGCGCGACTTCCGCCAGCGCGCCGGGCCGGTCCTGCAACGACAGCCGCAGATAGTGCGCGGCGATCGGCGCCGCGGCGGGCGCGGCGCCCGGGCCGGGCGGGGTGAGCGTCGCGGCGGGGACGCCGAACGCCGGCCCGCGCGCGCCGCGCGCGATGTCGATCAGGTCGGCGACGATGGCGGAGGCGGTCGGCCCGGCGCCCGCGCCCGGCCCCTCGAACACCGTCTGGCCGATGGGATCGGCCTCGACCACCACGGCGTTTGTCACGCCGTCGAGCTGGCCGATGGCGCTGTCGGCGCGCACGAGGCAGGGGCGCACCGCGCGCTCCACGCCGTCGCCCGCCCGGCGCGCCACGCCCAGCAGCTTGACGCGATAGCCCAGTTCGTCGGCGTGCGCGATGTCGGCCAGCGACACCCGCTCGATCCCCTCCAGCGACACGCCGTCGAAGTCCGGCGCGCAGCCGAACGCCAGCGTCGCCAGCAGCGCCAGCTTGTGGCCCGCGTCCACGCCGCCCACGTCGAAGGCGGGGTCGGCCTCGGCGTAGCCCTTCGCCTGCGCCTCCGCCAGCACCGCCGGATAGTCGCGCCCGCTGCGCGCCATCTCGGTGAGGATATAGTTGCAGGTGCCGTTCAGCACGCCATAGACGCGGGTCGCGCGGTTGGCGGCCAGCCCCTCGGCCAGCGCCTTGACGATGGGGATGCCGCCCGCAACCGCCGCCTCGAAGCGCAAGGCCAGCCCCGCGCGCTCGGCCTGCGCCGCCAGCGCCGCGCCGTGATGCGCCAGCAGCGCCTTGTTGGCGGTCACCACCGGGCGGCCCTGCGTGAGCGCGGCCTCGACCACGTCGCGGCCCGGCCCCTCGGCGCCGCCGATCGCCTCGACCACCACATCGACGTCCGGGCGCGCCGCCAGCGCTGCCGGGTCGGCCTCCCACGCCACCGCCGAGAGATCGACGCCGCGATCGCGCGCGCGGTCGCGCGCGCTGACGGCGGTCAGGACCACGGGCCGCCCGGCGCGCGCCGCGATCAGCGCAGCGTTGTCGGCCAGCAGCCGCGCCGCGCCGCCGCCGACCGTGCCCAAGCCAGCTAGGCCGACCCTGAGCGGCGCGCCCGCCGCTTCGCGCGCCGCTTCGCTCACTGCTTCGTTCACTGCGCGGCCTGCGGATAGCGCGCGAGGATGTCGTCGGCGCCCGCCAGCAGCTTCTTCACGCCGCGCGCCGCCTGCCGGATGCGCTGTTCGTTCTCGACCAGGCCGATGCGCACGAAGCCCTCGCCATACTCGCCGAAACCCACGCCGGGCGACACCGCCACCGCCGCCTCGGTCAGCATCAGCTTGGAGAACTCCATCGAGCCGAGCCGCGCGAAGGCGGGCGGCACCGGCGCCCAGGCGAACATGGTGGCGGGCGGCGCCGGGATCGCCCAGCCCGCCTTGTCCATGGCGTCCACCAGCGCGTCGCGGCGGCTTTTGTAGGTGGCGCGAATTTCAGCCACGCATTCCTGCGGCCCGTTCAGCGCCGCCGCCGCCGCCACCTGAACCGGCGTGAAGGCGCCGTAGTCCAGATAGCTCTTGATCCGGGTCAGCGCCTCGATCAGCCGCTTGTTGCCGACCGCGAAGCCCATCCGCCAGCCCGGCATCGAATAGGTCTTGCTGAGCGAGGTGAACTCCACCGCCACGTCTCGCGCGCCCTCGACCTGAAGGATCGAGGGCGGCGGATTGCCGTCGAAATAGATCTCGGCGTAGGCGAGGTCGGACAGCACCCATATCCCGTGTTTCTTCGCGAACGCGATCACCGCGCGATAAAAGTCCAGATCACAGACCTGCGCGGTGGGGTTGGAGGGAAAACTGACGATCAGCGCCGAGGGTTTCGGCACCGAATGCGTCACCGCCCGCTCCAGCGCGCGCAGGTATTCCTCGGGGTCGAAGCGGCCCTCGTGCAGCGTGGGGATGTGGCGCAGCGTCGCGCCCGCGATCATGAAGCCGTAGGGGTGGATGGGATAGCTGGGGTTGGGCGACAGGATCACGTCGCCGGGGCCGGTGATCGCCATGGCGAGGTTGGCCAGCCCCTCCTTGCTGCCCAGCGT
>CAZOZE010000032.1:0-12102 GCA_964584215.1 uncultured Rhodobacterales bacterium | reverse complement strand
ATCGACGGCGACAACGCCGCCGCCCAGCGCTACACCGAAGCGCGGATGACCGCCGTCGCGCAGGCGATGCTGGAGGGGCTGGACGAGGACGCGGTCGATCTGCGCCCCACCTACGACGGCTCCGAAGAGGAGCCGGTGGTGCTGCCCGGCGCCTTCCCCAATCTGCTGGCCAACGGCGCCAGCGGGATCGCGGTCGGCATGGCGACCTCGATCCCGCCGCATAACGCGGGCGAGTTGTGTCGCGCGCTGCTGAAGATGCTCGACGATCCGGAGGTGAGCGATGCGGCGCTCGCCGACATCGTGCCGGGGCCGGATTTTCCCACCGGCGGCGTGCTGATCGACCCGCCGGAGGCGATGGCGCAGGCCTATGCGACGGGGCGCGGCGGGTTCCGGCTGCGCGCGCAATGGGTGATCGAGGACATGGGGCGCGGCGTCTTTCAGATCGTCGTCACCCAGATCCCCTATCAGGTGCAGAAGTCGAAACTGGTCGAGCGGCTGGCCGAACTGGTCACCACGAAGAAGGCGCCGCTGCTGGCGGACGTGCGCGACGAATCCGCCGACGACATCCGCCTGGTGCTGGAGCCGCGCGCGCGCACGGTCGATCCGGCGGTGCTGATGGAGATGCTGTTCCGGCTGTCGGATCTCGAGACGCGCTTTCCGCTCAACATGAACGCGCTGATCGACGGGCGCACGCCGAAGGTGTGCTCCTTGCGCGAGTTGCTGCGCGCCTTTCTCGACCATCGCCGCGACGTGCTGCTGCGCCGGTCGCGCTGGCGGCTGGGGCGGATCGCGGCGCGGCTGGAGGTGCTGGACGGCTACATCATCGCGTTCCTGAACCTCGACCGCGTGATCGAAATCATCCGCACCGAGGATGAACCCAAGCCGGTGATGATGGCCGAATTCGCGCTCAGCGACGTGCAGGCCGAAGCGATCCTCAACATGCGGCTGCGCGCGCTGCGCAGGCTTGAGGAGATGGCGCTGCGGCGGGAGCGCGACGCGCTCGCCGCCGAGCAGGCGGGGCTGGAGGCGCTGCTGGCATCGGAAAGCGCGCAATGGGCCAGGATCGGCGACGAGGTGCGCGACATCGACCGCCGCTTCGGCGCCGACGCCCCCGGCGGCGCGCGGCGCACCGTGCTGGCGCTGGCGCCGGAGGTGGACGAGATGCCGCCCGAGGCGATGATCGAGCGGGAGCCGGTCACGGTGATATGCTCGCGCAACGGCTGGATCCGCGCGCTCAAGGGGCATGTCCCGCTGGATGCGGAGCAGAAGTTCCGCGATGGCGACGGGCCGCGCTTCGCCTTTCACGCCGAGACCACCGACAAGCTGTTGCTCATGTCCACCTCGGGCCGCGTGTTCACGCTGCCCGCCGCCAGCCTGCCCGGCGGGCGCGGCATGGGAGAGCCGCTGCGGCTGATGATCGACCTCGCCAACGAGGACCATGTGGTGGCGCTGGTCCCGCACCGCCCCGGCGCGAAGCGGCTGCTGGCCTCCGCCGCCGGTGACGGCTTCATCGCGGCGGAGTCCGATCTGCTGGCGCAGACCCGCGGCGGGCGGCAGGCGCTCAACCTCGCCCCGGGCGTCACGGCGATGCTGTTCGCGCCGGTGGCGGGCGACGCGGTGGCGGTGGTGGGCGAGAACCGCAAGCTGTTGGTGTTCGCGCTCGACGAACTGCCCGCGATGACGCGCGGCAAGGGCGTGCGGCTGCAGAAATACAAGGACGGCGGCCTGTCGGACGCGCGGGTGTTCACGCTGGTCGACGGCCTGACATGGAAAGACCCCGCCGGACGCACCCGCACCGTCGGCGGCGACGAATTGCGCGACTACGTCGCCAAGCGCGCCACGGCGGGCCGGATGGCGCCGCGCGGCTTCCCCCGCGACAACCGCTTCTGACGCCGGTCGCGCCGGATTTCCCCCCGGTCGAAGCGGCGCGGCCGCCACCGTTTCAATAACGCATTCTTAACAGATTAATGTTTCTGATGCGTAAGTTAAATCGGTAGCCAGGGGCAAATTCATCGGAAGTCGCGCCCGCTGATCCCGATCGGATCTGCCCTTGGCGGATTGCATGGCGCGCTGTCCTGGAGAACGTGATGGGTTGGAATGTTGATGTCGAGTTCAAGCCGAGCGGCACGCACGGCATGGGGGCGTTTGCGCGCCAGGACGTCGCGGCGGGAACCAAGGTATGGACCTTCGACAGCGGCATGAAGGTCGGCGGCCGGCAGGAGCTTGTCGCTCTGTCGCGCGAGGAGCTTCATTTCGCGCTGCACGGCGGCTATCTGCACCATCCTTCCGGAAGGTTCGTCTGGTATGACGACGGCATGCAATACGTCAACCACGCCGACTTTCCCCACGCCAACATTGGCATCACCGAATGGACGGCGCTGACCGACGACAACTGCACCGCCCTGCGCGACATCGCGGCGGGAGAGGAATTGCTCGAGGACTATCAGTTCTGGTCGGTGCTGACGCTGGGGCGCGATCACTGGCTGACCAAACTCTACCAAGACTTCTGCCCCGGCCACTATGACTTCCTGATCGAAATCCAGAAACGGCGCGAAGCGGCCTGAGCGCGCGCCGGTCACGCCTGCGGCGCGGCGCCCATGTGGTGATGCACGGTGCTGATGAGATCGGGCAGGTTGATCGGCTTCGGCAGCAGCCCTGAAAATCCGGCGGCGTCGCACTGTCGGCGCTGCTCATCGGTCACGCTGGCGGTGACGGCGACGATGGCGATCGGCTGATCGGGCAGCCTGCGCTGAATCTCCAGCGCCGCCGTGACGCCGTCCATCTTCGGCATCGACAGGTCCATCAGCACCAGCCGCGGCAGGTGCGTCTCGGCCATCGCGACGCCCTCCAGCCCGTCGCGCGCGACCAGCGGCTCATAGCCGTGCTTGCGCAGCATCGCCTGCAGGATGAACAGGTTGCTGGGATTGTCCTCGACGATCAGGATGCGGTCTTGCGGCATGGCTGCTCCCTTCAGGCCGAAACCCGGTCGCTCAGGGGCGGAGCGGCGTCCTGCGCGGCGACGGGAAGGCTGACGGCGACCGTGAAGGTCGATCCGGCGCCGGGGGCGCTGTCGAGGCCGATGTCGCCGCCCATCATCTCGGCGAGCGACTTGCTGATCGCCAGCCCCAGCCCGGTGCCCGATATCTCGCGGGTCTGCGACCCGTCCACCTGCGCGAAGCGCTCGAAGATGCGCGCCTGATCGGCGGGGTCGATGCCGCGTCCGGTGTCCGTCACCTTCAGCTCGATATGCGCCGCCGTCGCGTCGAGCCGCGTCGCCGCGCCGATCGCGATCCCGCCGCTGTCGGTGAACTTGACCGCGTTGCCGATCAGATTGGTGAGGATCTGCTTGAAGGCGCGGCGGTCGCCCAGAACCGGGCGCGCGGCGCCCCTGTCCACGTCAACCTCCAGCGTCAGCCCCTTGCCGGTCGCCGCAGGGCGGATCAGGTCCGCCACCTCCCGGATCACCGCCGCCGGTTCGAACGGCGCCGAGTCCAGCCGCCGGTTGCCGGTCTCGATCTGCGTGAGGTCCAGAAGATCGGAGATCAGCGACATCTGCGTGTTCGCCGACGCCAGCAGCACGTCGAGCAGATGGCGCTGCTCCGCGTCCAGTTCGGTCAGCTCCAGCAGCTGACCGACGCCCAGGATGCCGTTCATCGGCGTGCGCAGCTCATGGCTGACGTTGGAGAGAAACTCGGTCTTGCTGCGGTCCGCCGCCCGGGCGTCGGCCAGCGCCTGCTCCAGCCGCGCGGCGGAACTGACTGCGAAGCGCGAGGAAATCGCGGCGATGATCGCGGCGATCAGCAGCGCCGCGCCCAGCGGCAGCGCCATCTGGCGCAGGATGCGGTCGCCGGGCCTGGGCCGCGCCCACGCCACATAGCCGATCGCGGCGCCTGCGGCGTTCTTCAGCGCCGCAGCGCCAAGGTCCGGGCGCGGAGCGTCCAGCAGCCGCAGGTCCGACGAGATCAGGTGCGAGCCGAGGCCGGACAGCACCTCGCCCGCCAGCCGCACGCCATGGATCTGGCGCGGCGCCTCTGCGTCGGTCAAGCCCTCGGGCAGGCCGCCGGGCGGCAGCACCCGCGTCACGGCGAAGATCCACACGCCGCCGTCGAACCGCGCGAATGTCGTGCGCGCCTCCGCCGCCGCCGGGTCGGTTCCGTCCAGCAGCGCCAGCAGGGTTTCGCGCAGCGGCGACGGCAGCAGGCCGGCCTCGCCGCGCTCGGGCGAACCCCGCACCCAGCCGTATTCGGTGTCGCGGAACGGATCGGTCAACACCACCAGATCGACCGTGCCGATCTCATCGGAGGCGGCCGCGATGCCGATGCTGCTGTAGACCCATGGATAATCGGCGTCGCGGATCGCCTGATAGGCTTCCTCCCAGATCGAATAGTCGCGCACCACCGCCGCCATCCGGGTTTCGAGCGCGCTCAGACCGCCGCGCACCATCCGCTCATAGGATTCCTCGGCGAGGGCGTTGTGCCGCGCCGACACCCACAGGATGCTGGCGACCACGACCGCGATCAGCAGCGTGATGCTGGCGAAATGGCTCGCGGCGAGGCGGCGGGAGAAGATGCGCTCGCCGCTGTTGGCCCAGTCCGAGGCGCGCGCGCGCCCGACAGTCGCGACGCTAGGCATGCCGCCGTCCTCCCCGCGCGCCGCCCGCCCGCGCGGCGCCCGCCCTCAATCCGCCGGAGAGTAGCCGCGATGGGCGCATGGCTGCTCGCTCAGGTTGCCGTCTCATCCTTTTCACAATGTCGAATGGCGCCGCGAAACGCCAGCCGATTGTTTTTGCGGCGCGCAGGACCTCGGGCGCGTCGTATTGGCCGCCTGTTCGCCGGTCGCTCATCGAAAAGCCCCCTTCCATTGGCGCGCGCGCTCTGCGCAGCCCGCAGCGTCGGCGCTGAATTGGAGGCGTGATCGAATAAAAAACACTTAATATTGTCGAACGCCGCCGCGTCTCACGCCGCCGCCGCGCCGCCGCGCCGCGCGGGCGGACCTTCGTCCGACAGGATTCCCGCCTCCATGCGCCAGACCCGGCCCATCCGCGCTGCGGCCCGCGTATCCAGTCCCGCCGCCAGCACGGTCGCGGGCGTGTCGGCGATCAGCGCCAGCGCCGCCTTGCGGCCCGCCGCGTCCAGCCCGGCGAGCGGCGCGTCGAGCAGCATCAGCCGGGGCCGCGCCAGCGACGCGCGCGCCAGCAGCAGGCCCTGCCGCTCGCCGGTCGAGAGGTTGCGTCCGGCTTCCTCCACCCGCCCGTCCAGCCCGCCCAGCCGCGCCAGCGCCGCCGACAGGCCGAAGCGGCCGGCGGCGGCGAGCACGGCCTTGTCCTTCGGCGCCGGGCTGACGCCCAGCGTCAGCGCCCGGCGCAGCGAGCCGCGCAGGATTGGCGCGCGCGGCCCGACATAGGCGACGGCGCGCGCGCGCCGCAGCGCCGACAGCGCCAGCGGCGCCACGCCGTCCAGCGTCACCGCCCCCGCCGTCGGCGCCTCCAGCCCCGCCGCCAGCGCGATCAGCGCCGACTTGCCGCCGCCCATCGGACCGGTCAGCGCGATCTTGGCGCCCGGCGCGGCGCAGGCGTCGGCGCGCGCCACGCCGGGGCCTTCCACAGCCTCGAAGCACAGCGCCAGCGGCCCGCGCCGGGCGAAGGGCGCGGTGCTGCGCGCGTCGGCAAGGCCCGGTTCGGCCAGCACCTCGCGCAGCCGGTTGCGCGCCACGCGCCACGCCTGCCGCCGGTCGGCGACGGCGGCGATGTCGCGCAGCGGTTGCAGCGTCAGCCCCGACAGCGCCAGCGCCATCGCCAGATCGGCGGCGGGCGCGCCGACGGTCAGCGCGACGCCGACCATCGCCGCCGCCGAGACGCCCCACACCACGTCGGCCACCGCGCGCACGGCGGCGGCGGCGCGCGCATGGGCGACGGCGGCCTCGCGCAGCGCGCGCGCCCGCTTCTCCAGCGCGGCGGTCTCCTGCTTCATGCGCCCGATCAGGCGCAGTTCCGGCGCGATCGGCGCGCGCTCGGTCATCTCCGAGGCCAGCCGCGCGCGCAGGCTGCGCAGATTGCGCTGCGCAGGCTCCAGCGCGCGCGCCATCAGCAGCATCGCCAGCGCGCCCAGCGCCATCGGCGCCGCCGCCGCCAGCGCCAGCCGCGCGTCGAACAGCCCCAGCGCCAGCAGCGCCAGAGGCGCCACGATGGCGGCGGCGATCAGCCGGGTGACGCCGCGCGCCACCCAGTTGCGCACCGCGCTCAGGTCGCCGACGAACCGGATCGACAGCGCCCCGGTGCTGCGCCGCGCCAGCGACCGCGCCGACTGCCGCGACAGATGCGCCAGCAGGCGGCGGCGGACGGCGGCGGCGTAGTCATAGCCCAGGCCCTCCGCCGTCGCACGCTCGGCCACCCGCGCTCCGGCCAGCGCGACGCCCGCCAGCGGCAGCGCCGCCAGCGCCCACAGCGGCGGCGGCGCCGCGGCGTGCAGCGCCCCGAACACCGTGCGCAGCGCCACGGCGGCCAGCGCGGCGGCGGCGCCCTGCGCCACGGCGAACGCCGCGACGCGCAGCAGCGGCCCGCGCCGCCCGTCGGCGGTCAGCTTCGGCAGGCCGCTCATGACGCCCAGCCCCGCGCGGCGCCGCGCGCCCGCCTCCGGATTATGCGGGCGCGCGCTGCGGCGGCGATATTTGTGGCTGATGTCATCCTGCGTGATCCTGTCCGGGCCTGCCGCGTGAGGCTGCGTCGTCTGTTGGCGTGCGCCGCGCGGGGCGTCGTGCGGATAACGCCCCGCGCGCGATGCTATTCCCCTGCGCCCGCGCTGTTAACCGCCGATAAAGCGGGCTGCGCCTTTGTGACCGGGCCGCGCGGCGATACACCCCGCGCCTGTTTTTTGCGGCGCCGGGGAATAGGGCGCGCGCCGGGGCGTTTTCTGGGCACGACGGCTGCACGCCAGCCCTTTCGCAGATCGGAGTTCATCCCATGAAAGCCACCATCAGCGGTTTGTCAGCTTGCGCGCGATATAGCCGCCTTCCCGAATCCGGAGTCCACCTCATGAAAACCACCCCCCGGCCCGTGACCGCCCTGCGCCGCGCCCGGTTTCTCGCCCCGCTCGCGCTGGTCGCGGTCTCCGCCTGCGCGCAGGTCGATAGCGCGCGCCATGCGGCGCTGAACCTTCTTCCGGGCCGCGTCGCGCCCAGGACCGCGCCGCTGGCGGCGCCGCTGGAGGCCGCCGCCCGCCCCGCCGCGCCGCTGTCGGCGGATTTCAAGGCGCGCGACCTGCTTACCGGCCAGATCGTCGCCTTCGACGCGACGCGGCGGGGCGGCGCGGTGACGGTGCGCCAGAGCGACGGCTGCGTGTGGACGCGGCGCGGCGACTGGTTCGCGCCGTCCTCGGCCTGGCGGGGCTGCGGCGACGGCTCGTGGGCCGCAGGGCGCGCCGAGGTGCGCGAGACCGCCGCGCTCTGGCCGCTGACCGAGGGCGCGCGCGGCGGCTTCACCCGCGTCGCGACGTCGGCGACCGGCAGGACCTTCACCCGCGACACCGCCTGCCGCGTGACCGGCGCCGAAGCGGTGATCCGCGAGAGCGGCGCGAAAACCCCGGCGTGGGTGGTGGCCTGCGACGACGGCAAGCGCACCCGCACCACCTGGTGGGCGCCCGGCGAAGGCCCGGTCGCGTTCCGCGCCAAGCACCGCAAGAACGGCGTCGAGGAAGCGTGGGTGCGGCTGTGACCGCCGCCGTTCCCGCGCGCAATCTCGCAGGCGCGCAGCCGACCGCGCCGCTGTGTCCCAAGGAGACGACCATGACCCTGATCAGGCCAGAAGGCCGCCCCGCCGAGTCGGCCGCCGCCGAACCCTGCGCGATCGCGTGGCGCGCGCCGACCGGGCGCGAGGGGCTTGGCTGCTGGATCGTTCAGCCGAAGACGCCCCGCCCCGGCGCGACGCCGCTGCTGGCGATCCACGGCATCAACCGCGGCGCCGACGGGCTCGCCGGGGCGTTCGCCGCGCAGGCGGCGGCTGAGGGCCGCACGGTGATCGCGCCGCTGTTCGCCGAAGAGAACTGGCGCGGCTATCAGCGGCTGGTGGCGCCGCGCCGCGCCGATCTCGCGCTGATGGCGCTGCTCGAAGACCTGCGGCTGAGCGGGGTCATCGGGGCGGGCCGGGTGGACCTGTTCGGCTATTCCGGCGGCGCGCAATGCGCCCATCGCTTCGCCATGCTGCATCCGCAGCAGGTGCGCCGCCTTTCGGCCTGCGCCGCGGGCTGGTGGACCTTCCCCGACGCCGCCGCGTTCCCCTATGGCCACGGCGGCGCGGCGGACGGCTGGGGCGCGCGGATGGCGGCGGCGCTGCCGGAGTTCCTGCGCCTCGACATCGCCGTGTCGGTGGGCGGCGACGACGATCGCCCCGACCCCGCCATGCGCAGCGCGCCCGCCATCGACGCGCAGCAGGGCCGGAGCCGCCTTGAGCGCGCCCGCCGCTGGACCGGGGCGCTGATCGCCGCCGCCGCGACGCGCGGCCTGCCCGCGCCGAAGGTCAGCTTCACGGTTCTGCCCGGCGCCGGCCACGATTTCACCGCCTGCGCCCGCGCAGGTCTGGTCGGTCTCACCCTCGGGCGTTTCGCCTGACACCCCTCCCGCTTCATCTAAGGATACGCATCATGGACGCCAGCACGACCCTCTCCGCCTCGTTCGCCCTCTCGCTCGCCGACGCCGCAAAGTGGGCCTTCACCACCCGCCGCGTGGACCACGCCGCCGTGCACGGCCTCAGTGTCGCCTTCGACACCGCGCGCACGGGCGATCTGGTGCTGGGCCGCGTCGAGCGGATCGGTTCGCACAAGAACATACAGCTGGTCTGCGGCCGGCCCTCGGCGCTCTATCCGGGCGACGCGGTGGTGCTGGCCTGCGGCGCGCGCTACGCCGCCGACCAGTTCGAGGGCGTCGCCGAGATCGACCCCGATGGCGCCGACATGCTGGCAGGCGGCGGCGTGCTTGGGCGGCTGCGCGAGAAGAACGGACGCATGGCGGCGCCGACGCGGATCATCCCGCTGGGCCTGCTGACCGGCGCCGACGGGCGCGCCCTTAACCTCGACCGCTTCGCCCTGCCGCGCGCGCTGCGGCCGCGCGGCCTGCCGGTGATCGGGCTGATCGGCGCGGGGATGAACTCGGGCAAGACCGACGCGGCGGCGAGCCTGGCGCATGGTCTGATGCGGGCGGGCCTGCGCGTCGCCGCGATCAAGGGCACCGGCACCGGCGCGTTCGGCGACGTGAACGCCTACGCCGACGCGGGCGCGCATGTCACGCTCGACTTCACCGACGCCGGGATGGCCTCGACCTATCGTGAGCCGCTGCCGCGCGTGGTCGCCGGGCTCGACACGCTGCTGGCGGAGGCCGCCGCGCGCGATTGCGACGTCGCCGTGGTCGAGATCGCCGACGGCGTGCTGCAGCGCGAGACGGCGGCGCTGCTGGCCGATCCCACCGCGCGTTCGGCGTTCGACGGCTTTCTCTACGCCTGCCCGGACGCGCTGTCGGCGGTGGGCGGCGTCGCAGCGCTGGCGCCGCACGGAGTGCGCCCGCAGGCGCTGACCGGCCTGATCAGCCGCGCGCCGCTGGCGCTGACCGAGGCCGAGGCCGCCACCGGCTTGCGGGTGATCAGCCGCGAGGCGTTGCGCGACCCGGCGGCGGCGATGGCGGTGCTGCGCGCCGCGACCGCGCCGCTGGCCGCGGCGGCGTAAACCCCGGCGGGCGGGCGCGCGCGCGCCCGCCCTTCAGCCGGACTTCTTCACGAACTCGGTCAGCAGCACGATCTTCTGGCCGTTCACGCGCCCCTCGATATGCGCGGGATTGTCGGGGTCGAGCGCGATGCCGCGCACCGCCGTGCCGCGCTTGGCGGTGAAGCCGCCGCCCTTGACCACCAGATCCTTGATCAGCGTCACGGTGTCGCCCGCCGCCAGCAGCGCGCCGTTGCTGTCGCGATGCTCCGGCGCGGCAGGCGCGGCGGCGCCCGCCTCGGCCCAGGCGAGCACCTCCGGCTCAAGATAGGCGCTCTCCAGCAGGTCCGCCGCCCAGGGCGCGCCCTGAAGCCGGGTCAGCAGCCGCCACGCCGTCACCTGCGCCGCCGGCGTCTCCGACCAGATCGCCTCGCCCAGACAGCGCCAGCGCGGATCGTCGGCGATCTCGCCCTCCACCCCTGCGCGGCAGGCGGCGCAAAGCGTCACCGTCTCGTCGCGCGGCGCGACCGCGATGGCGGAAAGGTCTTGTGTGTCGGCGCACAGGGCGCAAACCGTGGCGGGCATGGCGGCGATCTCCATTCAGGATGCGCCGTCCTAGCGCCTGCGGCGGCGCGCTGCAAATGCGCCGCGCGCTATCGGTCGTAGCGCGCCGCCGTCAGCCCGTCGAAGTCGATCTCCGGGTTGCGGCCCAGCACCACGTCGGCCACCGCCCGGCCCGAGCCCGCCGCCATGGTCCAGCCCAGCGTGCCGTGGCCGGTGTTGAGATAGAGGTTGTCGTAGCGGCTGGGGCCGAGGACCGGCGTGCCGTCGGGCGTCATCGGGCGCAGCCCGGTCCAGCCCTCGGCTCGGTCGAGGTCGCCGCCTTTGGGGAACAGATCGCCGATCACATGGCGCACGGTGTCGGTGGCGTGCGGGCCGAGGCGGTTGCTGTAGCCCGCGATCTCCGCCGTGCCCGCGACGCGGATGCGGTCGCCTAAGCGCGTGATCGCAACCTTGTGGGTTTCGTCCATGATGGTCGATTGCGGCGCGAAGGCGTCGTCGGTGACCGGCAGCGTCACCGAATAGCCCTTCACCGGATAGACCGGCAGGCGCACGCCGATCGGGTTCAGCAGCTTCGGCCCGTAGCTGCCCAGCGCGCACACATAGGCGTCGCCGGTCACGCGGCCCTCCTTGTCGGTGTCCACCCCCGCTACCCGCCCGTTCTCGACGGCGATGGCGTGGATGGTCTGGCCATAGTGAAACTGCGCGCCGAGGGCTTCGGTTTTCTCCGCCAGCGCCATGGTGAACATCCGGCAGTCGCCGGTGCGGTCGGCGGTGAGGCGCAGGCCGCCGACGAATTTCTCCGCCACCGCCGCCAGCGCCGGCTCGACCGCGATGCAGCCTGCGGGGTCTAGCACCTCATAGGGCGAGTCGTAGGCGTCGAGGATCGCCATGTCGGCCTTGGCGGCCTTCATCTGCTTCTCGGTGCGGAACAGTTGCAGCGTGCCCTGCGCGCGGCCGTCATAGTCGATGCCGGTCTCGGCGATCAGGTCGGGCAGCACGTCGCGGCTGTAGTTGGAGACGCGCACCATGCGGCCCTTGTTGAGCGCATAGGATGTCTCGTTGCAGTTCATCAGCATCTGCGCGCCCCACTTCCACATCGTGGGGCTGATCAGCGGCCAGATGAACAGCGGGCGGCGCTTCATGAACAGCCACTTGAGCGCCTTCATCGGCACGCCCGGCGCCGCCTAGGGCGAGGTCATGCCGTAGGACAACTCGCCCGCGTTGGCGTAGCTGGTCTCCAGCCCCGGCCCGGCCTGACGGTCGAGCACCACCACCTCGGCGCCCGCGCGCGTCAGATAATACGCCGTGGTGACGCCGATCACGCCCGCGCCGAGGACGATGACTTTCATGCCCAGCCGCTCCCGTCATGCAACCTGTCCGCCACCCCATGCGCGCACAGGATGGCGGCTTGGGCAAGCCTCAGGCGTGGGTCTGTTCCGCCACGGCGGCGGCCAGCGCCGCCTCGAAGATCGCCAGCCCCTCCTCGATGATCGCGTCCGAGGCGGTCAGCGGCACCATGATGCGGATCGCGTTGCCGTGCATCCCGCAGGCCAGCAGGATCAGCCCGCGCGACAGGGCGTGGGCGCAGATCGCCTTGGTGAGCGCGCCGTCGTGCTTCGCGGTCGCGAAGTCGGTGACGAACTCCATCGCCAGCATGGCGCCGATGCCGCGGATGTCCCACATCCGATACGGCGCGGCGCGGGCGCCGATCTCTGCCAGCCGGGCGCGGAAATGCGCGCCGAGCGCGGTGGAGCGGGCCAGCAGCCCCTCCGCCTCGATCGCCTCGATGGCGGCCAGCGCCGCCGCGCAGGCGACCGGGTTGCCGCCGTAGGTGCCGCCGAGGCCGCCGGGGCCG
>CAZOZE010000031.1:0-9425 GCA_964584215.1 uncultured Rhodobacterales bacterium | reverse complement strand
GACATTTCGCCCTGAACCTCGTGCGCACCGCACGCGACAAAAGCTCGATCAAGTCCCGAAGAAAACGCGCCGGATGGTCAACGGACTACCTCCAAAGCATCCTCGCATCACCAGTCAGCTGAATTGGATTCGGAGCCCTGCAGGGCGGCGGGCGCCGCGCCCGCGATGGGGTATTGCGCTCGGCGCGCGAATCTCTATAAGCCGCTTTCAGGACGCGGGCGTAGCTCAGGGGTAGAGCACAACCTTGCCAAGGTTGGGGTCGTGAGTTCGAATCTCATCGCCCGCTCCAGAAATAACCTCCGGAAACGACAGTCGGCGTGGCGCGGCTCAGCCCTCGGGCTGGAACCCCGCGATCAGCCGCCGCAGGCCGATCATCGCCCCGGCGCCGATCGCCGCCAGCGTGACCGGGCCGGACCACGCCAGCGTGGCGAAGCCGGTGATCCCCTGGCCCACCGAACAGCCCATGGCGACCACGCCGCCCACCCCCATCATCGCCGCGCCGCCGATCTGGCGGCCGAGCTCGCGCGGGTCGTCGCAGGCTTCCCAGCGAAACAGGCCGCGCAGCATCGAGCCGGCGAACGCGCCCAGCATCACCCCCGCCACCGAGCCGACCGAGAAGGTGATCCCGCCGGCGGTCGAGGTCATCAGGAAGATCAGCGCCCGCCCCACCGGCGCGGTGAAGGACGGCCCCTCCACCTGCACCGCGCCGAAGCTGGCGTCGGCGAGCCAGGTGGTGCCCGCCAGCCCCCAGGCCGCGGCGAGGCCGACCGCGACGCCCCAGCCGATCATGCCCGGCCGCGCGCGCAGCGGCGCGTGCGCCAGCCCCCAGACAAGGCAGCCGCCGCCGATCAGCGCGGCGGTCAGCAGCGCGGGCGTTCCGGTCAGCATCCGCGCGGTGTGGGCGATCCCTTGCGCGCCGGCCGCGTCGGCCTGCGGAAACAGCCACAGCCGCAGCGGCGCAAGCGGGCCCGACAGCGCGACGAAACCCGCGACGCCCATCACCACCACCACCACCAGCGAGCGCAGGTCGCCGCCGCCGAACCGCGCCAGCGCGCCAAAGCCGCAATTGCCCGCCATCGCCATGCCGTAGCCGAACAGCAGGCCGCCCGCGACCGAGGCGACCGGGCTCCATGCGATGCTGTGATAGAAGGTCGCCGACAGGTCGATCAGCCCCGCCGCCGCGCCGCCCTGCACTGCGAGGATCGCCACGCCCAGCACGACGCCCCACAGCCGCAGGCGGCGCTGATCCTTGCCATAGACCGCGCTCTCGATCGCGCCCAGCGTGCAGAAATCGCCCAGCCGCGCCGCGAGCCCCATCACCGCGCCGCCCGCGAGGCCGACGAGCGCGGCGAGGGCGCCGAAGGGCAGTCCATCCATGGCGTCACTCCCCAGCCATGCGCGGCGACGCCGCGCGGTTTGTCTAGCCCCGCTCTGCGTCGGGGTCGTGGAACAGGCGGGCGAGCAGCGCGACCGCTTCGCGCACCCGCGGATCGAGAATCGAATAATAGATCGCCTGCCCCTCGCGGCGCGCGCTGACCATGCCCTCCAGCCGCAGCCGGGCGAGTTGCTGGCTCACCGCCGCCTGACGCTGGTCGAGCAGGTTCTCCAGTTCCGTCACGCTGCGCGGACCGGCGCAGAGGTGGCACAGGATCAGCAGCCGTCCGTCGTGCCCCATCGCCTTGAGGAACGTGGCGGCCTGGGGCGCGCGCGCCACCAGCGAGATCGGATCCGCGCTCGCGTCGAAGGGGTCGGATTGTGCGTCGTCGGCAGGCATGGCGCGCTTATCGCAATCCCGGCGGCCCGACGCCATGGCCGATGCGCGGCGAGACGCGGGAATCGACCGCGCGCTCAGCGCGCCGCCGCCTGTTTCAGCAGGCCCCCCAGCAACCCCCAGAAGAAATCCTCGCCCGGATAGCCCTCGATCCGCCCGACCTCGCGCCCGTCGTCGAGCAGGATGAATGTCGGCGTGAACAGCGGCGGACGGTCGAGCGTCACGCCCGGCGGCGTCGGCGCGCGCAGGTTGTGGCGGCGCAGCGGCGCGGCGCGGCCCTCGTCGGTTCTGGGGTAGATCGCGCTGATTTCGCGGTCCCACTGCGCGCAATAGACGCAGCCCGCCTGTTCGATCATCAGCAGCGCCAGTTCCGCCCGTGCGCCGGCGGCGGCGCCGGTCAGCGCGAGCGCGGCGGCGGCGAGGGCGCGGGCCAGGCGCCGCGGGCGAAAGGGTGCGCGCATCGTTGACCGCCTCATTTATATATTGGAATATCTAAATTCTATCCCGCGCTCACGCAACCCGCAACCGGGCGGGCGGGGCGCCAGTGTGCGAGGGCGCGATGCTCGACATCTCCTTTGGCGGCGCGGCGCTGGCTGGTCTGCTGTCTTTCCTGTCGCCCTGCATTCTGCCGATGGCGCCGTTCTACCTGTGCTACATGGCCGGCGTCTCGATGGGCGAACTGCGCGCCGAGGGCGGTGTGGCGCCGGGGGCGCAAAAGCGGCTGGTGGCGCAGGCGGCGGTGTTCGCGCTGGGCGTGACCACGATCTTCGTGCTGCTGGGGCTTGGCGCCACTGCGCTGGGCCGCGCCTTCGTGCAGTGGAAGGAGGCGCTGTCCTGGGTCGCGGCGCTGATTCTGCTGGCGTTCGGCCTGCATTTCCTGGGCGTCGTCCGCATCCCCTTTCTGTATCGCGAGGCGCGGCTGGAGGCGAAGGCGGCGCCCACCTCGATTCTTGGGGCTTATGTGATGGGGCTTGCGTTCGGCTTTGGCTGGACGCCCTGCGTCGGCCCCGCGCTCGCCGCGATCCTGATGGTGGCGAGCGGCATGGGCGATCTGTGGCGGGGCGGCGCGCTGCTGATGGTCTATGGTCTGGCCATGACCTTTCCGTTCGTGATCGCGGCGTTGTTCGCACCGCCGTTCCTGCGCTGGGTCGGGCGCAACCGCCGCTATCTGGGGTATGTCGAGAAGGCGATGGGCGCCATGCTGATCGTGTTCGCGGTCCTGATCGCCACCAATTCGGTTAACGTGATCGGCGAGTTCCTGCTGCGCCACTTCGACTGGTCCGCGACGCTGAAATGACAACTGGGAGGAGAAACGCCATGCTGACCCGCATTCTGGCCGCAGCGACCGTCATCGCCGCGCTGGCGCTGACGCTTGCCGGACCGGCGACCGCGAGCGAGCTGGGCGAGGACGGCCTGCACAAGCCCGACTGGCTGCGCGAGACCTTCAAGGACCTGCGCGAGGATCTTGCCGAGGCCAACGCCGAGGGCAAGCGCCTGCTCATCACCTTTGAGCAGCGCGGCTGCATCTACTGCACCGAGATGCACGAGAAGGTGTTCCCCGACCCGAAGATCGACGCGCTGATTCGCGCCCATTACTTCGTCGTGCAGATGAACCTGTTCGGCGACGTCGAGGTGACCGACTTCGACGGCGAGGTGAAATCGGAAAAGGACATGGCGGTGCGCTGGGGCGTGGTGTTCACCCCGACGCTGATCTTCCTGCCCGAATCGGTTCCCGAGGGAAAGACCGCCGCCGAGGCCGCCGTGGCGACGATGCCGGGCGCGTTCGGCGTCGGCACCACCGAGGCGCTGCTGACCTGGGTGCGCGACCATGGCTATGAGTCGGGCGAGCATTTCCAGAAGTATCTCGCCGGGCGGGTCAACGCCGCGAACTGAGCCGCGCAGGGGGTGCGGCGTCATGGTCATTCATTAATGCGAATGTTCCTATTGCACGCCGCGCCGCTCTGCGGTTAGCCTCAACGCAAGAAACTTATCCGGGAGTGAAGCCATGACGACCGCCACCCGCGCCGCCGCGCTCAGCCTCGCCGCCGCCCTTGCGACCGCCGCCCTTGCGACCGCCGCCGCTGCGGAGACCGCGCCGGGCGCGGTGTCCTTCACCGAGGGCGCAGTCGCCGAATCGCTGAGCGGACAGCCCGGCGATCCGGCCGCCGGCGCGGCGGTGATCACCGCGCGGGGCCTCGGCAACTGCGTCGCCTGCCACCAGATCGGCGCGCTGCCCGATGTGCCGTTTCAGGGCGACATCGGCCCGGCGCTCGACGGCGCGGGCGGCCGCTGGACCGAAGCGCAGCTGCGCGGCATCGTCGCGAACGCCAAGATGACTTTCGAGGACAGCTTCATGCCGGCGTTCTACAAGACCACCGGCTTCACCCGCCCCGGCGACGCCTACACCGGCAATGCGGCCCCCGCCGATCTGCCGCCGATCCTGACCGCGCAGCAGATCGAGGACGTCGTCGCCTATCTGGCGACGCTGAAGGACTGACGCGGCTGCGGCCCATCCTCTTACCGAAAGGCGCATGACCATGATGCTATCCAGACGCGAAACCCTGCTTATCGGCCTCGGCGGCGCCGCAGCCTGCGCGCTGCCCGGCTTGTCGCTGGCGGCGACCGACGAAGAGCGGATTGCGGAATTCACCGGCGGCGCGACGCCCGGCGAAGGCGGGATCACCCTCACCGCGCCCGAGATCGCCGAGAACGGCAACACGGTGCCCGTCGAGGTCGATGCGCCCGGCGCGGTGGCGATCATGCTGCTGGCCACCGGCAACCCCGAGCCCGCGGTCGCCACCTTCACCTTCGGCCCCGCCGCAGGCGCGCAGCGCGCCTCGACGCGCATCCGCCTCGCCGGGACGCAGGACGTGGTGGCGCTGGCGCGCATGGCCGACGGCTCGGTGACGCAGGCCAAGGCCGCCGTGAAGGTCACCATTGGCGGCTGCGGCGGCTGAGCCCTCAAGGATCAGGAGACAAAGACATGGCCAAGGACGCAAAACCCCGCGTGAAGGTTCCCAAGACCGCCGCCGTCGGCGAGGTGGTGACCATCAAGACGCTGATCAGCCACAAGATGGAATCCGGTCAGCGCAAGGACAAGGACGGCTCTCTGATCCCGCGCTCGATCATCAACCGTTTCACCTGCGACTTCAACGGCGTGAACGTGATCGACGTGGCGATCGAACCGGCGGTCTCGACCAATCCGTATTTCGAATTCGATGCGAAGGTCGATGCGGCGGGCGAGTTCAAGTTCACCTGGTACGACGACGACGGCGCCATCTACGAGGACGCCAAGCCAATCAAAATCGCCTGAATCGAACGGGCGTCAACAATCTGGGAGAAAACGTCATGCGGCATCGCGGGCTGACGATCACCTTGGCCGCTGCGGCGGCGATCAGCGGCATGGTCGCCGGCGCGGCGCTGGCGGAGCCGGCCGACGACACCCTGATCATCGAGGGCGAACTGGAATTGGTCACCAGCGCGCCTGCGCCCGAGCACCTGAAGGGTGCGCTGGAGACGATCTATTCCGGCTGGCTGTTTCGCGAGGGTGAGACCCGCGCGCTGCAGAAGGACGATTTCGACAACCCCGCCATGGTGTTCGTCGATCGCGGCCTCGACCGGTGGAACGCGGTGGAGGGCGCGGCGGAAAAATCCTGCGCCTCCTGCCACGAGGGGCCGGAGAGCATGACGGGCCTGCGCGCGGTGCTGCCGCGGGTGGACGATGAGACCGGCAAGCTGATGTTGATGGAGGACTACATCAACGAGTGCCGCACCGAGCGCATGGGCGCGGAGGCGTGGAAGGTCACGTCCGATCCGATGAAGGACGTCATGGCGCTGATCGCGATGCAGTCGCGCGGTCTGCCCGTCAACGTGGCCATCGACGGCCCCGCCGCCCCGTTCTGGGAACAGGGCAAGGAAATCTACTACACCCGCTATGGCCAGCTTGAGATGTCCTGCGCCAACTGCCACGAACAGAACTTCGGCCACATGATCCGCGCCGACCACCTCAGCCAGGGGCAGGTCAACGGCTTTCCGCTGTATCGGCTGAAAGACGCCGGGATGGTGACCGCGCAGCAGCGCTTCAAGGGCTGCGTCCGCGACACCCGCGCCGAGACCTTCTCTCCGGGATCGGACGCGTTCAAGGCGCTGGAACTCTATGTCGCCTCGCGCGGCAACGGCCTGTCGGTCGAGGGCGTGGCGGTGCGCCACTGACGCGGGGGTGCGGCGCGCCGCCAGTCCGGCCCGCCGCGCCCTCCTGAAGATCGTAATCGCAGGCGAACCGTCGCGCGCCCGGCTGCGCGAACGGAGATGGTTTGCCCGGCGGCTGAGGAGACAGGCGATGATCACGCGGCGCGAATTTCTCCAGGCCTCGGTGGCGGCGTCGGCCATCGTCGGCGCCTCCGGCTTGGGCAACTGGTCGCGACTGGCGGCGCAGCAGGCGCTGAGCCAGGATCAGCTTCTGCAGTTCGACGATTTCGGCAACGTCACGCTGATCCACATCACCGACATCCACGCCCAGCTCAAGCCGGTGTGGTTTCGCGAGCCGGAGATCAACGTCGGCGTCGGCGATGCAAAGGGCAAGCCGCCGCATGTGACCGGCGACGACTTCCTGAAGATGTTCGACCTCGCGCCCGCCAGCCGTGACGCCTATGCCCTGACCTACCCCGATTTCGTCGCGCTGGGAAAGGCTTACGGGCGCATGGGCGGCATGGACCGGGTGGCGACCGTGGTCAGGGCGATCCGCGCCGCGCGGCCCGACAGCATCCTGCTCGACGGCGGCGACACCTGGCATGGCTCGATGACCTCGTTCCTGACCAAGGGGCAGGACATGGTCAACGTGATGAACGCGCTGGGCGTGGAGGCGATGACCAGCCACTGGGAATGGACCCTTGGCACGGAACGGGTGCAGGAGATCGTCGAGAGCCTGCCGTTCCCGTTCCTCGGCGCCAACATCTTCGACGCCGAATGGAACGAACCGGCGTTCGAGCCCTACAAGATGTTCGAGAAGGGCGGCGTGCGCGTCGCGGTGATCGGCCAGGCCTTCCCCTACATGCCGATCGCCAACCCCGGCTGGATGTTCCCCGAATACAGCTTCGGCGTGCGGCAGGAGCGGATGCAGGCGGTGGTGGACGAGGCGCGCGGCGCGGGCGCCGATCTGGTGGTGTGCCTGTCGCACAACGGTTTTGACGTGGACCGCAAGATGGCGGGAGCCGTGCGCGGCATCGACGTGATCCTGACCGGCCACACCCATGACGCGATCCCCGAGCCGGTGCTGGTGGGCGAGACGATCCTGATCGCGTCCGGCTCCAACGGCAAGTTCGTCAGCCGCGTCGATCTGGACGTGCGCGACGGGCGGATGATGGGCTTTCGCCACAAGCTGATCCCGATCTTCGCCGACGTGATCGCGCCCGACCCGGAGATCGCGGCGCTGATCGACGCCGAGCGCGCGCCCTACAAGGCCGAGCTTGAAACGGTGGTCGGCACAACCGAAAGCCTGCTCTACCGGCGCGGCAACTTCAACGGCACCTGGGACGATCTGATCTGCGACGCGATCCGCGCCGAGCGCGACGTGCAGATCGCCATGTCGCCCGGCGTGCGCTGGGGCCCCAGCCTGATGCCGGGCGACGCGATCACGCGCGAGGACATCCACAACGTCACCTCGATGACCTACGGCCAGTGCTATCGCACCGAGATGACCGGCGCGCGCATCCACGAGATCCTTGAGGACGTGGCCGACAACCTGTTCAACCCCGACCCCTATTACCAGCAGGGCGGCGACATGGTGCGCGTCGGCGGCCTCGGCTATCGCATCGACGTCGGCAAGCCGATCGGCGACCGCATCACCGGCATGACCTTGCTGGAGACCGGCGAGGCGATCGACGCAGGCAAGACCTACACCGTGGGCGGCTGGGCCTCGGTCAACGAGGGGACCGAGGGGCCGCAGATCTGGGACGTGCTGGAGAGCCATATCCGCAAGATCGGCGTGGTGCAGCTGGCGCCGAACGACTCGGTCACCGTCGCCGGGGCCTGATGACGAACACGCGAGAACGAAGGAGCGTCGCCATGGGTGACACTACGCAAAAAGGCCAGACGCGGCGCGGCTTTCTGCGCGCGGGCGTCGCGGGGGCGGGCGCGCTGGCCGCAGGCGCGGTCGGCGCGCGGGCGGCGGCGCCCGATCCGCTGATCACCGAGACCCAGCCCTGGGCGCAGGGTTTTGGCGACGGCGTGGACGCCACGCCCTACGGGATGCCGATCCATTTCGAGGGCGAGGTGGTGCGCCGCAACGTGCCCTGGCTGACCGCCGACCCGATCAGCTCGATCAACTTCACGCCGATCCACGCGCTCGACGGCACCATCACGCCGCAGGGCTGCGCCTTCGAGCGCCACCACTCTGGCGCCATCGAGCTGTCGAAGGACGACTATCGCCTGATGATCAACGGCAAGGTCGCGCGCCCGCTGGTGTTCACCTACGCCGAGCTTGAGCGGTTCCCGCGCGAGAGCCGGGTGCATTTCTGCGAATGCGCCGCCAACACCGGCATGGAATGGGCGGGGGCGCAGCTCAACGGCGCGCAGTTCACCCACGGCATGATCCACAACATGGAGTATGTCGGCGTGCCGATGAAAACCCTGCTGGCCGAGGCGGGGGCGGACCTTTCGGCGAAATGGCTGTTCGTGGAGGGCGCCGACGCTTCCTCCAACGGCCGTTCGATCCCGATGGACAAGGCGCTCGACGACGTGCTGGTGGCGTTCAAGGCCAATGGCGAGGCGCTGCGCATGGAGCATGGCTATCCGGTCCGGCTGGTGGTGCCGGGCTGGGAAGGCAACATGTGGGTAAAGTGGCTGCGCCGCATCGAGGTGCGCGATACGGCGGTGGAAAGCCGTGAGGAGACCTCGAAATACACCGACACCATGGCCGACGGCTCGGCGCGCAAATGGACCTGGGTGATGGACGCCAAGTCGGTCATCACCTCGCCCTCGCCGCAGGCGCCGATCAGCCACGGCCCCGGCCCGCTGGTGATCACCGGGCTGGCGTGGTCGGGGCGCGGGCGCATCGCGCGCGTCGATGTGACGGTGGACGGCGGCCGCAACTGGCGCACCGCGCGGTTGGCGCCGCACGACGGCGACAAGGCGCTGCACCGCTTCTATCTGGAGCATGACTGGGACGGGGGCGAAATGCTGTTGCAATCGCGCGCCATCGACAGCACCGGTTATGTCCAGCCGACCAAGGACGAACTGCGCGCCGTGCGCGGGCTGAACTCGGTGTATCACAACAACTGCATCCAGACCTGGTGGGTCAAGCCGACCGGAGAGGCCGAAAATGTCGAGATTTCGTGAGATCCTGACCGGCGCCGCGCTCGCCGCAGCGCTGGCCGCGCCCGCGTTCGCCGAACCTGCGCAGGCCGGGCCGCTGGGCCTCGGCCGCCCCGCGCTGCCTGAGGAGATCGCCGCCTGGGATCTGGACGTCAGCCCCGATGGCGACGGCCTGCCCGAAGGCTCCGGCGACGTGGCGACGGGCGAGGAGCTGTTCTCCGACAACTGCGCCTCATGCCACGGCGAATTCGGCGAGGGCTCCGGCAACTGGCCCAAGCTGGCCGGCGGCATGGACACGCTGGCCGACGACGACCCGCTCAAGACCGTCGGCTCCTACTGGCCG
>CAZOZE010000030.1:0-3509 GCA_964584215.1 uncultured Rhodobacterales bacterium | reverse complement strand
TGGTCGGTGATCGTCTTGGCGTTGGAGGGGCCGACGCCGATGTTGATCAGCGTGATCCCGTCGCCGCCCGCGCGTTGCAGGTGATAGGCCGGCATCTGCGGCAGTTGCGCGGGCCGCGCGCCCTGTTCCGCGCCGCCGGGGCGGGTCACCACCTCGCCCGGCTCGACCAGCGCGGTGAAGCCGTCATGGCCCAGCTGGGCGCGGGCGTGGTCGAGAAAGCCTTCGACATAGCGCTGATAGTTGGTCAGCAGCACGAAGGACTGGAAATGCTGCGGCCCGGCGCCGCTGTAGTGGCGCAGCCGCGCCAGCGAATAGTCGGCGCGTTCGGCGGAGAACAGCGCCAGCGGGCGCGCCTCGCCCGGCGCGGGCGCGTGAGTTCCGTTGGGGATGGCGTCGTCGATGCGGCGCAGGTCGGGCAGGGCGAAATGATCTGGCAGCCGCGCGGCGGCGTCGGGCGACAGCGCGGTGATCTCCGCCTCGGCGGCGAAGGGCGCCGGGATGCGCTGGTCGCTGACGCCCACCGTCACCGCCGCGCCGTGGCGGGCGATCATCAATCCGATCTGCTCGCGGTAATAGTCGCCCAGCAGGTCGAGGCGGGTGAGCGTGGTCGCATAGCGCCCCGCGTCCAGCGCCGCGCCAAAGGCGACGCGCGCATCCACGTTGAGCTGCTCCGGCGTCACGGTGATCTCGACGAAGGGATAGCAGGCGTCCACCGGCCCGCGCAGCGTTCCCGCCTCCAGCGCCGCCAGCCCGTCGCGGATGCGCGCGCAGGCGGCGTCGTAGAGCGCGGCGGCGTGGGCGACGGCCTGCGCGGCGTCGTCAAAGCGCCTCGGCGCCGATGCGTCGTCATTCATCGTTCCGTCCCTTTCGCTGCGCCGCGCAACCCTTAGCCGAGCGCGCCGCCCGCCGCTACAGCGTGACCACCGCGCCGCCCGCCGCGCGCGCGTCCTCGGCGTCGTGGGTGACCAGCAGCACCGGCAGGCGGCGCTCGGCGGCGCGGCGGAACACGAAGGCGCGGATCTGGGCGCGCAGGCTGGCGTCGAGCCGCGAGAACGGCTCGTCGAGCAGCAGGGCGCGCGGCTCGGCCAGCAGGGTGCGCATCAGCGCGGCGCGCGCGCGCTGGCCGCCCGACAGCGTGGCGGGGTCGCGGTCGGCGAAGCCGTCGAGCTCCGCGTCCGCCAGCGCCGCCGCCACCCGCGCCCGCCGCGCCGCGCGGCCCTTCACCGAAGGCGGCAGCGCGAAGGCGAGGTTGCCGCCGACCGACAGGTGCGCGAACAGCGCGTCGTCCTGAAACAGGATGCCGACGCGGCGGCGCTGGGGCGCCAGCCCGGTCAGGTCGCGCCCGTCCAGCCGCACCCGGCCCGAAACGTCGAACCCCGGCGCGACGGCGCCGACGATCGCCGACAAAAGCGTGGACTTGCCCGACCCCGACGGCCCCATCACCGTCAGCACCGCGCCGGGCGCGATATGGGCGTCGAGGCTCAGCAGCGTGTGACCGTCGTGCGCGATGCGCAGGCCCTCCAGCCGCAGGCCGTCGTGCGCCGCGCTCATGGTTGCAAACTCATGGCTGCAAACTCATGGCCCGTGCCTCAAGCCGCGCCGGTTGCGGTGGACCAGCGCCGGGATCGCCAGCGCCAGCGCGAAGCCCGCGAACGGCGCCGCCATCTGCATCAGCGCGAACGCCCCGATCACCCGCCGGTCGCCGCCCGAGGCCAGCGCCACGGCCTCGGTGGTCAGCGTCGTGACCCGCCCGCCGCCGATCAGCAGCGTCGGCAGATACTGCCCCACCGACACCGCGAACCCCACCGCCGCCGCCGTGAGCACCGGGCGCAGCAGCATCGGCAGCCGCACCGCCCACAGCACCCGGTCCGGCCCCGCGCCCAGGCTGCGCGCGACCAGGTCGAGCCGCGCGTCCCAGGCGCGGAACGGGTCGGCCAGCGACAGGAACACATAAGGCGTCACGAACACCACATGCGCCGCGATCACGGCGGCGCGCGAGCCGTCAAATCCCACCGTCGCCGCCAGCGTCTGAAGGCCGAAAAGGAACGCCACCTGCGGCGCGATCAGCGGCAGATACAGCAGCCACAGCGCGCGGGTCGAGGGGCGCACGCCGTGGCGGTGCTCGGCCTCCAGACACGCCAGCGTCAGCGTCAGCGCGATCAGCGTCGCGACCGCGCCGATCAGCGCGGTCTCGCCCCCGGCGCCGATCAGGCCGCCCGCCTGCGCGCGCCAGACCCGCAGGCTCAGCGCGTCGGGCAGCGCGTTGGGAAAGGTCCACAGGCCCGCGACCGACCACAGCGCCAGCCCCGCCAGCCCCAGCGCCGCCGCGCCCGCGATCAGCCCCGCTGCGGTCAGCGCGGCGCCGCGCGCCGGGCCGTCGTGCAGGCCCCGCCCGCCGCCAGAGCTCCACGCCACGCACAGCCGCGCGCCCGCGATCTCGCCCAGCCGCCACAGCCCCAGCGCGCCAAGCACAAGCAGAAGTTGCAGGATCGCCCCGGCGGCGGCGCGGAATCGCAAGGCAAGATCGGGGTCGGCGATCCACAGCGCCACCTGCGCCGCCAGCGGGCGCGGCGTGGTCGGCCCGAGGATCATCGCCACATCGACCACCGACATCGCATAGGCCAGCACCGCATAGACCGGCAGTCGGATCTGCGGATAGACGCGCGGCGCCACCACCTTCAGCCATGCGGTCATGCGCCCGTATCCCATGCACTGCGCGGTCAGCCGCGCGCGCTGCGCGTCGCTCTGCGCCAGCGCCGCCAGCGTCATCAGCAGCAGGAACGGCGTCTCCTTCATCACCAGCGCCGCGACCATCGACAGGCCCCAAGGGTCTTGCGTGATCAGCAGGTCCGGCGGCGTGGTCCAGCCGGTCGCCCACGGCGAGAACGCCCGCGCGATCCAGCCCGAGGGCGCGATCAGGAACGCCAGCCCGAACGCCGCCGCCGCGTGAGGAACCGACAAGAGCGGCGACAGCGCCCGCTCGATGGCGGCGAAGGCGCGGGTTCCCTGCCACGCGGCGCAGATCGCCAGCGCCAGCGCCAGCGACAGCGCGGTGGACAAGAGCCCGGTGGTCAAGCTCAGCCGCGCCGCCGCCGTCAGCCCCGGCCAGTCCAGAAGGTCGCGCCAGGGCCACAGGCCGGGCATGGACAGGCCCGGCGCCGCCTCAAGCCCCGGCAGCCAGCCGAAGGCGGGCGCCAGCGTCCCCGCCAGCCCCGCCGCCACCGGCCCGATCAGCAGCGCCAGCGTCACGAGCGGCGCCCAGGGCAGCAGCCGGGGGCGGCGGGCGCGCGGCGCTGCGGCGGCGGCCAGCGCCGCGCCGTCGGTCATCGCCGCAAGGCTTTCAGCGCCCGGCTCTCAGCGCCCGGCGCCGTAGCGCGCGGCCCAGTCGTCCTCAAGCCGGACCATCCACGTCGGGTGCGGCTCGGGCAGGGTCGGCCCCAGCGCCTCGGGCGGCAGGGTCGCCGCGCCCTGCGGCAGCGCGGCGAAGGCGGCGCGGGCGTCGTCGGGCA
>CAZOZE010000029.1:0-10605 GCA_964584215.1 uncultured Rhodobacterales bacterium | reverse complement strand
CGTGGTCTTGCCCGCGCCGTTTGGGCCGATGAACGCCACCCGGTCGCCGCGCGCGATGCGGATCGAGAAGTCGCGCACCACGGCGCGGCCCTCATAGCTTTTCGCGATGCCCTTCGCCTCGATGACGATCTTGCCCGAGGTCGCGCCGCTCTCCAGCGCCATGGCGGCGGGGCCTGCGCGCATGATCTGGGCGCTGCGCTCGGCGCGCAGGTCGGCCAGCCGCCGCACGCGGCCCTGATTGCGGGTGCGCCGGGCGGAGATGCCCTCCACGGCCCAGCGCGCCTCGGCCTTGATGAGACGGTCGAGCTTGTGGCGCTCGGCCTCCTCCTCCTCCAGCACCTTGTCGCGCCAGGCCTCGAAGCCGCCAAAGCCGTCGTCCAGCCGCCGCACCACGCCGCGATCCACCCACAGCGTCACGCGGGTCAGCTTGCGCATCAGCGCGCGGTCGTGGGAGATCAGGACATAGCCGGTGCGGGTGCTGGACAGATAGTCCTCCAGCCACTCGATCGCGGTGATGTCGAGATGGTTGGTCGGCTCGTCCAGCAGCATCAGGTCCGGCTCGCCCGCCAGCAGCCGCGCCAGCGCCGCGCGCCGCCGCTCGCCCCCCGAGGCGCCGTCGGTCGGCGCGTCGGCGCGCACCTCCAGCCCCTCCATGGCGATGTCGGCCAGATAGTGCTCGTGTTCGTCGAGGTCGGCGGCGACATAGGCGCCCAGCGTGGGAAAGGCCGAGAGGTCCGGCTCCTGCGGCAGATAGGCGATCTTGGCGCCGGGCTGGGCGAAGCGCACGCCGCTGTCGGCCTCCACCAGTCCGGCGGCGATCTTGAGCAGCGTGGACTTGCCCGAGCCGTTGCGGCCCACCACGCCCACGCGCTCACCCGCGCCGACGCTGAGCGAGGCGCCCGAGAACAAGGGCGCGCCGCCGAAGGTCAGCGCGATGTCGGTCAGGGTCAGGAGGGGGGGTGCGGCCATGGCGGCGGTGTGCCCTGAAGCCCCGCGCGCGTCAACGGCTGTCGGGCCTGCGCGTCAGTCCCAGAACCGCCGCGCCTGCGCCAGCGCGGCCCAGTCGGCGCGCGCCCGCGTCCAGCGCCGCTCCGCCTCCGACGCGCCGGCGCCGAGCAGGCGGCCCACGGCGCGCTGGGCGGCGGGGTCGCGCGCGGCGGGCGCGTCGGGGCCGAGCAGGACGGTCTCGGCCATCAGCAAATCCTGCATGGCGCCGAAATCGTCCTGCAGGGTCTTGAGAAGCGACAGGAACGGCTTGACCTTTTTCTTCGGCCAAAGCGTCTCAAAGAATTCAATCGTGTAGCGCAGCTTCTTGAGCGCCTTTCTCAGATCGTGGCGCGCCTCGCCCTCAAGTTCGTCTATTTGCGCGCCCAGATGCGCGGCCTTGCGCCAGCGCCGGTCGAGCGCCTTGCGCGCCGTCAGGATCACCGGGCGGGCGAGGTCGGCGGTCTGGTCAAAATCCGCCGGGCGCAGCCAGCCGCGCGCCTCGACGAAGCCGCCCAGATCGAGGATCAGCGCCACGGTCTCCGGCGCCGCCAGCCGCGCGCGCACCGCCGCCCGCGCCGCGCGCGACCGCGCCGCCAGCGCCGCCGACAGCGCCATGAAACCCGGATCGGCGTCGGCCATCGGCGCGACAAGCTCCTCGGCCAACACGTCGAGATCGCGCACCGCGCCCACCGTCGCCGCCAGCGCCTGCGCCTGCGCCTCCAGTTCAGACAGCACCGGCCCGCCGAGCACGGGGCCGAACACCGCCGCCGCCGTGCGCAGCCGCCGCAGCCCGACGCGCAACTGGTGCGGGCCCTCGGGCGCGTCGCCCAGCGCCGCCGCCGCCGCGTTGCCCGCGATCTGGTCGAGACAGCCGCGCAGCACGCTGGCGGCGGCCGATTCGGTGGTCTGCGAGGGCTTGAGCGCGACCGGCGCCGCAAGGATCGGCGACGGGACCGCCTCCACCGCCGGGCGCCCCTCGGCCAGCGCCTGGCCGCGCGCCGCCTTGGTGCGACGGGAGAACCGCAGCGGCCCTTCGGTGAACAACGCCCGCGCCACGGCGTAGAGGTCGCGCGGATCGCCGGATTTCAGCTCAAGCTCCGCCTCGCGGATCGGCTCGGCGCGGTCGCCTGCGCGGATTTCGCCGACGTCGATCGCCAGTTCGACCGATCCGCCGTGCGGCCCGTTCAGGATGCGGCGGCTGCGGCGGATCACGGTTTCGCACACCGGCCCCAGCGGCGCCTCGCCGACCGTCTGCGTCACCAGCGCGCGCAGGTCGGCGTCGGGGATCGCGGCGAGGTTCAGCCTGCCGCCGGGCGCCGCGCATTCCGCTTCGCGCGGGCTGGACAGCCCCGCCACCACGCCGGTTCCCGCCTTGACGGCCTGCACCCAGCGCCGCCCCTCCTTGCGCAGCCGCAGCGCCACGCCCAGCGCCGCGAGCGCGCGCGCCTCGGTGTCGAGATAGATCGCGTGCAGCGTCTGATCGGGAAGGCGACGGCACTGGGCGCCACGCAGCGGGGCGGCTGCGCGCAGCGTGGCCTCGCCTGCTTCGTCGAGGATGAATTTCAGTTCGATTTCGCGCATGATGGCCCTTTATGACGCCTTTGTGACACGGCGCCTAGGGATTGTGCATTAATCTTTTGCGGCGGACAGCGCCAGCCATTCTTGCTCCGAGATCACCGTCACGCCCAGCGCGGCGGCCTTTTTCAGCTTCGAGCCTGCGTCCTCGCCCGCGATCAGCAGATCGGTCTTGCCGCTGATCGCGCTTGAGACCTTTGCGCCCAGCGCCTCGGCGCGCGCCTTGGCCTCGTCGCGCGTCATCCGCGTGAGCTTGCCGGTGAACACCAGCGTCTTGCCCGCCACCGGGCTGTCAACCGGCGCGGGCGTGGCGACGTCCTGCACGTCGAGATGCGCCAGAAGGCGCGCGACCGCCGCGCGGTTGTGCGGCTCGGCGAAGAAATCCACCACCGACCCCGCCAGCACCGCGCCTACCCCGTCGATGGCCATCAGGTGCGCCCAGGCCTCGCCGTCGCGGTCGGCGGCGTCGCGCATCGCCTGCGCGAAGGCGCCCCACGACCCATAGGCGCGCGCCAGCATCCGCGCCGAGGTCTCGCCCACATGGCGCACCCCCAGCGCGAAGATCAGCCGGTCGAGCGGGATCGCGCGGCGCGCCTCGATGGCGGAAAACAGCGCGCGCGCCGACCTCTCGCCCCAGCCCTCGCGGTTCTTCAACTGCGACAACTGGCCGTCGCCAAAGCGCGCCTCCAGCGTGAAGATGTCGGCGGGCTCGTTGATCCAGCCGTCGGCGTGCAGGGCGGCGACCTGCTTTTCGCCCAGGCCCTCGATGTCGAAGGCGTCGCGGCTGACGAAATGGCGCAGCCGCTCCACCACCTGCGCCGGACAGGTCAGCCCGCCGGTGCAGCGGCGCACCGCCTCGCCCGGCGCGCGCGGCGCAGCAGCGCCGCATTCGGGGCAATGGTCGGGAAAGATATAGGGAACCGCGCCTTGCGGGCGCTTGCTCAGATCCACGTCCAGCACCTTGGGGATCACGTCGCCCGCGCGGTACACGGTCACGGTGTCGCCTTCGCGCAGGTCCCGCCCGTCGCGGATCGGCGCGCCGTCCGAGCCGCGCCCGGCGATATAGTCCTCGTTGTGCAGCGTGGCGTTGGCGACCACCACGCCGCCCACGGTGACCGGGCGCAACCTTGCGACGGGGCTGAGCGCGCCGGTGCGGCCCACCTGAATCTCGATCTTCTCCAGCACCGTGGTCGCGATCTCGGCGGAGAACTTGTGCGCGATCGCCCAGCGCGGCGTCGCGGCGCGAAAGCCCAGGCGCCGCTGCAACGCCAGGTCGTCCACCTTGTACACCACGCCGTCGATGTCGTAGCCGAGCGCCGCGCGCCGCGCCGCCAGATCGGCGTGAACCGCCAGCAGCGCCGCCACCCCGTCGCAGCGCCGCGCCTCGGGGCTGACCGCAAAGCCAAGCGCGCCCAGCCGCGCCAGCGCATCCCACTGCGTCGCGGCCAGCGGCTCGGAAACCTCACCCCAGCCATAGGCGAAAAAGCGCAGGGGCCGGGCGGCGGTCACGCCGGGGTCAAGCTGGCGCAGCGAGCCTGCGGCGGCGTTGCGCGGGTTGGCGAAGGGTTTCGCGCCGTCGGCCTGCTGGCGGGCGTTCAGCGCCGCGAAATCGGCATGGGTCATATAGACCTCGCCGCGCACCTCCAGCACCGCCGGAGCGCCGTCGAGCCGCTGCGGAATGTCGGCCACGGTGCGGGCGTTGGCGGTGACGTTCTCGCCGGTCTCGCCGTCGCCGCGCGTGGCGGCCCCGACCAGCGCGCCATGCTCATAGCGCAGCGACAGCGACAGCCCGTCGATCTTGGGTTCGGCGACATAGGCGAGCGGCGCGTCCTCGCCCAGCCCGAGAAAGCGGCGCACCTGCTCGTCAAAGCCGCGCACGTCATCGGGCGAAAAGGCGTTGCCCAGCGACAGCATCGCCACGCGATGGCGCACCTTGGCGAATCCTGCGGCCGGGGCGGCCCCCACGCGCGGCGCGGGCGCAAGGTCGGGAAAAAGCGCCGCCAGCAGCGCCTGCTCGCGCTTCAGCGCGTCATAGTCGGCGTCGGAGATTTCCGGCGCGTCCTGCTGGTGATAGGCGATGTCGTGGCGGGCGATCTCCTCGCCCAGCCGCGCCAGCGCAGCGGCAGCCTTGGCGCGCGTCACGCCCCCCGGTTCACGTTTGCCGTCCACGCCTCTCCCCCGCCCGGTTGTCGGGGCGGAAACTGCGGCGGCGCCGCAGCGCGGTCAAGCGGCGTCAGCCAACCGCGCGGCGCGGCGCCTCGTCGATGGCGGGCGCGGGATCGCGCAGCACGTAACCGCGGCCCCACACCGTTTCGATGTGGTTGTCGCCGCCGGTCGCCTGGCTCAGCTTCTTGCGCAGCTTGCAGATGAACACGTCGATGATCTTGAGTTCCGGCTCATCCATGCCGCCGTAGAGATGATTGAGGAACATCTCCTTGGTCAGGGTTGTGCCCTTGCGCAAGGAAAGCAGCTCAAGCATCTGATATTCCTTGCCGGTCAGATGCACCGGCTGGCCGCCGACCTCAACCGTCTTGGCGTCGAGGTTCACCCGCACCTCGCCGGTCTGGATCACCGACTGGGCGTGGCCCTTGGAGCGGCGCACGATGGCGTGGATGCGCGCCACCAGTTCCTCACGGTTGAACGGCTTGGTGAGATAGTCGTCGGCGCCAAAGCCGAAACCCTTCACCTTGTTGTCCATGTCGTCGAGGCCGGAGAGGATCAGCGTCGGCGTCTCGACCTTGCTCAGCCGCAGCTTGCGCAGCACGTCATAGCCCGACATGTCGGGCAGATTGAGGTCGAGGATGATCAGGTCGTAATCATAGAGCTTGGCGAGGTCGATGCCTTCCTCGCCGAGATCGGTGGCATAGACGTTGAAATTCGCCTTGCGCAGCATGGTTTCGATGCTGCGAGCGGTCGAAGGATCGTCTTCGATCAACAGGACTCGCATGGATCCCCCTTGGCTCTCATGTTTCCAGACATAAGACACCTTAACGGCCAATTGGTAAACGAAAAATTACCGTGATTGGCGAGTGAGCGAGGGATACTCGCGTTCAGGTTGTTTTTTCAGGGTGTTCTGTAGAGCTGGATCCGCGTCGCGCGCAGGGCGCCGACGCCGTGCTCGTCAAGCGCGATCCGCCAGCTGTCAAGCTCCTCGCGCGTCAGGCCGTAGCGGTCGCAGGCGGCCTCCGGCGAGAGCAGCCCCTCGCGCACCGCCGCCACCACGGCGGCTTTTCGGCTGGCGACCCAGCGCTTGGTGTCACGCGGCGGCAGGTCCGCCAAAGCCGCTCTCGCCCGTTCAAGACTGCGGGGGCCTCCCTCAGGGTTGCTCATCGGAACTCCACGCCTGCTCACACCAAAACATGGCCGTGAAGCTGGCGCTGCGGCTTTAAAATGGCGTGAACAACCGTTAGTTAGCGGAACATGACTATTACAGCCGCCCCCAACGCGCTGGGCTTCGACCGCCCCGCCGCAGCCACCCGCGTCGTCGTCGCCATGTCCGGCGGCGTGGACAGCTCCGTGGTCGCGGCGATGCTGGCGCGCGACGGTTTCGACGTGATCGGCGTCACGCTGCAGCTCTACGACCACGGCGCAGCGATCGGGCGCAAGGGCGCCTGCTGCGCCGGGCGCGACATTCACGACGCGCGCGCCGTGGCGGCGCGGATCGGCTTTCCGCATTATGTGCTGGATTACGAATCGCGCTTTCGCGAGAGCGTGATCGACGATTTCGCCGACCAGTATCTCGCGGGCGCGACGCCGGTGCCCTGCGTGCGCTGCAATCAGCGGGTCAAGTTTCGTGACCTTCTGGCGACAGCGCGCGAGCTGGGCGCCGATTGTCTGGCCACCGGGCACTATGTGCGGCGAATCACCGGCGCGCGCGGCCCGGAATTGCATCAGGCCGCCGACCCCGCCCGCGACCAGAGCTATTTCCTGTTCGCCACCACGCCCGAGCAGCTCGCCTATCTGCGCTTTCCGCTCGGCGGCGTCGCGACCAAGGCGCAGACGCGCGCCATGGCCGCCGCTTTCGGCCTCGACGTGGCCGACAAGCCCGACAGCCAGGACATCTGCTTCGTGCCCCAGGGCGGCTATGCGGCGGTGATCGAGAAGCTGCGCCCCGGCGCCGCCGAGCCGGGCGAGATCGTGCATGTGGACGGCCGCGTGCTGGGCGCGCATCGCGGCGTGATCCACTACACCGTCGGCCAGCGGCGCGGCCTGGGGCTGGGCGGCGGCGATCCGCTGCATGTGCTGCGGCTTGAGCCGGAGAGCCGCCGGGTGATCGTCGGCCCGCGCGCCGCGCTGGGCGTTGCGCGGCTGCGGGTGGCGGAGGTCAACTGGCTGGGCGACGGCGCCTTCGCCGCCGCGCCGCCGGGCGGCTGGGCCGTGCAGGCGCGGGTGCGCTCGACACGGCCCCCCGCCCCCGCCCGCGTGATCCCCGAGGGCGCAGACGCGGCGACGGTGGCGCTGGAGACGCCGGAGGAAGGCGTGGCGCCGGGGCAGGCCTGCGTGTTCTACGACGGCGAGCGGGTGCTGGGCGGCGGCTGGATCGCGCGGGGGTAGCGCGGTCGGCGCACTGCGCAGCGCCGCCAAGGCGCGGGCACCGGGCCTGCGCCCCGGACCGAAATCGCGCTGCGCCATGCGGGTATGGCGCAGCCTGCGCCGCCGCTGCTAGGGTGCGCGCGACCCCGACCCCGGAGCACGTCTCATGTCCCATCTCGACGCCGTCCTCGCCCGCCTCGACGCGCAAGCCGAGCCCGCGCTGGAGCGGCTGTTCAGCCTGCTGCGCATCCGCTCGATCTCGACCGACCCGGCCTACGCCGCCGAGTGCCGCGCCGCCGCGGAATGGCTCGCCGCCGACCTGCGCGGCATCGGCTTCGACACCGGCGTGCGGCCCACCGACGGCCATCCGATCGTGGTGGCGCACGACCGCGCCGCCGCCGGCCCCTCGGCGCTGTTCTACGGCCATTACGACGTGCAGCCGGTCGATCCGCTGGAGTTGTGGGAGAGCGACCCGTTCGCCCCTGCGCTGATCACCCGCGCCGACGGCTCACGGGAGATCCGCGCGCGCGGCGCCTCCGACGACAAGGGCCAGGTGATGACCTTCATCGAGGCGTGCCGGGCGTGGAAGGCGGTGACCGGCGCGCTGCCGATCGGCGTGTCGCTGCTGATCGAGGGCGAGGAGGAATCGGGCGGCAAGCACCTGCCGCCGTTCATGCAGGCCAACGCCGACGAATTGCGCGCCGACATCGGGCTGATCTGCGACACCGGCATGTTCGACCCGCACACCCCGGCGATCACCAACATGCTGCGCGGCCTGTGCGGCGAGGAGATCGTGATCACCGCCGCCAGCCGCGACCTGCACTCGGGCATGTATGGCTCGGCCGCCGCCAACCCCAACCATGTGCTGGCGCGGATTCTGGCCGATTTGCACGACGACCACGGCGCGGTGGCGATCCCCGGCTTCTACGACGGCGTGCCGGAACTGCCGGAGGCCTTGCGCGCGCAATGGGCGGGCCTGGATTTCGACGCCAGCGCGTTCCTGGGCGCGGTCGGCCTGTCGGTTCCGGCGGGCGAGCAGGGCCGCAGCGCGCTGGAGATGGTGTGGTCGCGCCCGACGGCGGAGATCAACGGCATGGGCGGCGGCTATCAGGGCGCGGGCTTCAAGACGGTGATCCCGTCCAAGGCGTCGGCCAAGGTGTCGTTCCGGCTGGTGTTCGATCAGGATCCGCACAAGGTCCGCGCCGCGTTCCGCGATTTCGTGCGCGCGCGGGTTCCCGCCGATTGCACGGTGGCGTTCATCGAGCACGGCGCGGGCCGCGCCACCACCTTCGACACCGCCGCGCCAGCGTTTGAGCAGGCGCGTCAGGCGCTCAGCCGCGAATGGGGGCGCGAGGCGGCGTTCACCGGCTCGGGCGGCTCGATCCCGGTGACGCGCGAGTTCCGCGACGCGCTGGGCATGGACGTTATCCTCGCGGGCTTCGCGCTCGACGACGACCGCATCCATAGCCCCAACGAAAAGTATGACCTCGAAAGCTTTCGCAAGGGGATGCGCAGCTGGGCGCGCATCCTCGCCGCGCTGGCGGGCTGAAGGCGGCGGTGACGCCCGAGATCCTGCTGGCGCTGGCGACGCTGGCGGTCGCCTCGACCTGGACGCCGGGGCCGAACAACATCCTGCTCGCCAACTCCGGCGCCACTTTCGGCTGGCGCGCGACCTGGCCGCACGCCTTTGGCGTGGCGCTGGGCTTTCCGCTGATGCTGTTCATCCTGGCGCTGGGGCTTGGCGAGGCGTTCCAGCACAGCGCGGCGTTGCGCGAGGGTCTGCGCTGGGCGGGGGTGGCGCTGCTTTTGTGGCTGGCGTGGCGGATCGGCTCGGCCGGCCGGGCGCGGGCCAGAGCGCGGGCGCGCCCGTTCACCTTTATCGAGGCCGTCGCGTTCCAGTGGGTGAACCCCAAGGCGTGGGCGATGGCGGTCTCGACGGCGGCGGCGTTCGTGACCGGCGCGGCGCCGGTGCGCGACGCGGCGATCTGCGCGGGGGTGTTCATCCTCAGCGGGCTTGGCTCGGCGCATTCCTGGGCCGGTTTCGGCGCCGCGTTGCGCCGCCTGCTCTCCACCGAGGCGCGGCTGCGCGGCTTCAACGCGGCGATGGGGCTGCTGGTGGCGGCCTGCGCGGCCTATCTGGCGGTCGCGCCGTTCTGAACGGTCTTCACCGCCGCGTGCAGGCGCCCCGCAAGGCGCGCCACGTTGCGGTGATCGGGGGTGACGCAGGCGGCGCGCCGTCGCCATCTCGGGGGCATCGCAACCTCTGGGGGAGCATTCGCCATGAGCCGTTCGATCACTCTCGCCGCAACCTTCGCCGTCGCCGTCTCCATCGCCGGAGCCGGGGCGGCGCTGGCCGGCGACGTCGGCGTGAAGGCCGGCGCGCTGACCTGCACGCTGACCTCCTCGACCAACATGGTGCTGGTGTCCGGCGGCACCTTCGATTGCGTCTATGCGCCGGGCGGCGACGGCGCGACCGAGCATTACACCGGCGCCATCGACAAGATCGGCGTCGATCTGACCGTGATCAACGAAAAGGAGCTAGTCTGGGTGGTGTTCGCGCCCAGCAACGACACCGCGCCGGGGGCGCTCGACGGCGCCTATGTCGGCGTCAGCGCCGACGCCGCGCTGGGCGTGGCGCTGGGCGCCAAGGTGCTGGTGGGCGGCGGCGACAACGCCTTCACGCTGCAACCCGCCGTCCTGTCTGGCGGAACCGGCGTCGGCGCGGCGGTGGGGCTGGAGCAGTTCCGCCTCACGTGGGCGGGGCCGAAGGCGTGATGGCGCCGCGCCGCCCGTCGGCGTCCCCGCCCTGAGATGCGAATGACAGGCGCGGACCAGCCGACGCAAGCGGGCCGCTGGTTGGCGTCGCGCGTTCATGGTATGCATCAACCATCGCAAAGCGAAGGAGCCAGCCATGAGCGCGGCGACATCCATCCGCGCCACGGCGGGGCGCGGCAGACTCTATGATAGCGTGCTCGACACCATCGGCGACACGCCGTGCATCCGCGTCAACACGCTGGCGCCGGCGCATGTGCGTCTCTACGTCAAGGCCGAGGCGTTCAACCCCGGCGGCTCGGTCAAGGACCGGCTGGCCGTCAATATCATCGAGGCGGCGGAGCGCAGCGGCGCGCTGAAGCCCGGCCAGACGGTGGTGGAGGCGACCAGCGGCAACACCGGCATCGGACTGGCGATGGTGTGCGCGGCCAAGGGCTATCCGCTGGTGGTGACCATGGCGGACAGCTTTTCGGTCGAGCGGCGCAAGCTGATGCGGATGCTGGGCGCCAGGGTGGTGCTGACGCCGCGCGCGCAAAAGGGTCTGGGCATGTATCGCAAGGCGGTCGAACTGGCCGAGGCGAACGGCTGGTTTCTGGCGCATCAATTCGAGACCGAGGCCAACGCCGCGATCCACGAGACGACCACGGCGCGCGAGATCCTGAGCGATTTCAAAGGCGAGCGACTGGATTATTTCGTCAGCGGCTATGGCACCGGCGGCACGGTGACCGGCGTGGGCCG
>CAZOZE010000028.1:0-3086 GCA_964584215.1 uncultured Rhodobacterales bacterium | reverse complement strand
CCGCAACGACACCGCATCCAGAAGCTCGTCTCTCGTCGCCATGCTGATCCGCCTCACATTCGCCCCCGATGCTTCCTTCAGGAGCACTTCTAATGAGGCAATGCAAAATCATTGGGGAACATTTCAGGCGCGGCAATGCGCCATCGGCCTGTTCGGCGTCGCCGAGGCCCTGCGCGCGATGGAGACGGTTCCGGCGGCGGGCCGCGCATCCGCCGCAGGCCTCAGTCGCCTGCTGCCGCCGTGGCGCGAGATGGGACCGCAATGGTCCACGCTGCTGCGCGGCTCCGCGATCGGCGCGGTGGTCGGCGCGATCCCGGCGGCTGGCTCGGCGGTGGCGGTCGCCATCGCCTACGCCCAGGAGAAGCGCCTGTCGAAGACGCCGGAAAAATTCGGTCGCGGCTGGCCGCGCGGCGTCGTCGCGCCGGAAGCCGCGAACAACGCCTGCGTCGGCGGCGCCCTGATACCGATGATCACCCTCGGCATTCCGGGCGACTCGATCACCGCCGTGCTGATCGGCGTCCTGCTGCTGCATGGGTTGCGGCCCGGCCCGGGCCTGTTCGAGAACCAGCCGGCGTTCATCGCCACGATCTACGCCGCTCTGTTCATCGCCATCGTGCTGACCGGGCTGATCGCGGCGACAGTCGGGCTGCGCCTGTTCAATCGCATCCTGACCCTGCCCCGGCGCATCCTGTTCACCGGCGTGATCCTGCTGTGCCTGACCGGCGCCTTCGCCGTGCGCAATGCGACCTTCGACGTCTGGGTCGCGCTGGCGTCGGGCGGCGTCGGTTATGGCCTTGTCCGGCTTGGCGTGCCGATCCTGCCGCTGGCGTTCGGCGTCGTGCTCGGCCCGATCCTGGAGGACAACCTGCGCCGTACGCTGATGATCCACCGCGACTGGTCGGTGTTCTTCACCCGCCCGATCAGCCTCACGCTCGTGACGGTCGCGCTGGCGGTGATCTTCGGACCGTGGGTCGCGTCGCTGCCGAGACGCGCGCCATGGAGACGAAAGAAGCGAGAGCCGCGATGACCCCGCGCCGCCGCCGTGTCGGCTTCATCGTCCCGTCGTCCAACACCGTGTTCGAGGACAGCCTTGCGCGCGGCGGTCTGGCGGCGCAGGGCGTGTCGGCGCACGTCGCGCGCGTGCCGGTGCGCATGATCTCCGCCGAAGCGGCGTCGCTCGGTCAGTTCGATCGCGCGACGATGATCGAGGCGGCGCAGCGGGTCGCCGACGCCGGGGTGGACCTGATCATCTGGGCGGGAACGGCGGCAAGCTGGCTCGGCTTCGAGCGCGACGGCGCCCTCGCGGCGGACATCGCCGCCAGCACCGGCGTTGCGGCCACCACCACGTTGCTTGAGATCAACCGTCGGCTGGCGCTTCTCGGCGCGCGCCGCATCGGCCTCGTGACGCCCTACATCGCCGATCTGGAGGCGCGGATCGTCGCGAACTACGCGAGCATCGGGATCGAGGTGGCGGCGGCGGCGCGGCTCGATCTGACCGTGAACACCGATTTCGCGCAGGTGGCGCCCGGCGCCATCGCCGCGATGGTCGATCGCGTGGCCGTCGCCGGGTGCGACGCGATCACCATCACCTGCACGAATTTCGCGGGCGCCGACGTTCCGGCGATGACGGCGACGCAGACACCCGTGATAGATTCAGTGGCGGTGACGATCGAACGCGCCCTGGGCGCCTGATTCGCCGTCTGAGCGGCCTGCCCCCGAAATCGGCTTCGCCGCCATCCACCCCGCCGCCGACGCTTTTGGCGCGGTGAGCGGTTGACGGAGGGATGTGGGCGGCGTTACCTCGCTGAAACGTTTCAAAACAGGGGAGAGGGCGCCATGGCGAACGCCTCGGTCGCGCCGGTTCGCGCAGGGGTTTTCGACGCGCTGTTCGGGCGCGCGCGGGGCGTGGCGATCGGCGTTGTGCATCTCGCGCCGCTGCCGGGCGCGCCGGCCTGGCGCGGCGGCGGCATGGCGGCGGTGCGCGAGCGCGCGCTGGCGGACGCGGCGGCCTACGCCGGGGCGGGTTTCGACGCGCTGATCGTGGAGAACCATGGCGACATCCCGTTCCTCAAGCCCGATGCGATGGGCCACGAGACCGCCGCCTGCATGGCGGTGCTCGCCGAGCGGGTGATCGCCGAGACCGGCCTGTGCGTCGGCGTCAACGTGTTGGCCAACGACGCCGCCAGCGCGCTGGCGGTCGCCGCCGCGTCGGGCGCGCGCTTCATCCGGGTCAACCAGTGGTGCAACGCCTATGTGGCGAACGAGGGGCTGATCGAAGGCCCCGCAGCCCCGGCGCTGCGCTATCGCCGCGCGCTGGGCGCCGAGGATGTCGCGGTGTTCGCCGACACACACGTAAAGCATGGCGCCCATGCGATCACGGCGGACCGGTCGGTGGCGGAGCTGACGCGCGATCTGGAGTGGTCCGGGGCGGACGCGGTGATCGCGACCGGCCAGCGCACCGGCGACGCGGCGCGGGCGGAGGAACTGGCTGAAGTGCGCGCCGCGACCGCGCTGCCGGTGCTGGTCGGCTCCGGCGTGACGCCCGCCAATGTCGCGGGCGTTCTCGCCGTGGCGGACGGCGTGATCGTGGCGAGCGCGCTGAAGGAGGGCGGCGTCTGGTGGAACCCGGTCAGCGCGGCGCGGTGCCGGAATTTCATGGCGGCGGTCGCCGCGCTGCGATGACGCTGCTGGTCATCGGCAACACCGCGCTCGACAGCTTTTTCCGCATCGCGCGTCTGCCGCTCGAGGGCGAGAGCGTGCTGGCCGAGCAGGATGACGCAGGCCCCGGCGGCAAGGGTTTCAATCAGGCGGCGAGCGCGCGCCGCGCGGGCGCCGACGTGCGCTTCATGACCATGCTGGGATCGGATGCGGCGGGGGACCGGCTGGCGGGCTGGATCGTCGCGGAAGGGCTCGACGGGCCGGGCGTGCTGCGCCGCGACGGCGCCTCGGATCAATCGCTGATCCTGGTGGGACCGTCGGGCGAGAACGTCATCGTCACCACCGCCGCCGCCGTCGCGGCGCTGCCGCCCGAAACCGTCCTGGCGGCGGCGCAGGCGCTCGGCCCCGGCGACGGGCTGCTGATGCAG
>CAZOZE010000027.1:0-26619 GCA_964584215.1 uncultured Rhodobacterales bacterium | reverse complement strand
GTGGCACCGGGGCCAGAGGTCACGATCACCACACCGGGTCGGCCGGTCGAGCGGGCATAGCCCTCGGCCATGTGCACCGCCGCCTGTTCATGGCGCACCAGAATGTGGCGGATGTCGTTTTGCTGAAAGATCGCGTCATAGATCGGCAGCACCGCGCCGCCGGGATAGCCGAACACGACCTCCACGCCCTGATCGCGCAGCGCCTTCACCACAATCTCCGCCCCGGTCATCTTGCGCGGCATGGTCAGTCTCCGTTGTTGGGTCGTATCCGGCTTCAGCGACAAAAAAGGCCCCGGAAGGGGCCAAAGCGCGCGTCTCGCAGCGAGCGGGTCTCAGCCCCTTCGCCGCGCCGCGCGCCCGTCAACATCTACGAGGATATGTTTCATCGCATCAGTTCCTTGTTGCGGGCGGAGCGATGCCACAGCCGCGCGGGGCGGTCAAGGCGTCTCGCTCAAATATTCTGTCGCCAGATGCAAAAATTCGCAAGATTGTTGCGCGTGAAGGCTTCTCCACGCAATCATGCGGTTTCTGAACCATGTCATCTGCCGCTTGGCGTAGGTGCGGGTGGCCGTTTTGGCCGCCGCCGCCGCCGCCTCCGGCGTCATCGCGCCGCGCAGTTGCGCCATCAGTTCGCGCGCGCCCAGCGCCTTCAGCGCCGGCGTCTGAGGCGGCAGCCCCAGCGCCGCCACCGCCCGCGCCTCCTCCAGCGCGCCCGCCGCCAGCATCGCGTCGAACCGCGCGTCGCAGGCGGCGCGGAGCTGGGCGCGGTCGGGCGCCAGCACCATCGCCTTCGCGCGGCTCAGCGGGATCAGCGGCGGGGCTGTGCGCGCGCGCCATGCCGCCAACCCTTCGCCGGTGCCCTCCAGCACCTCCCACGCGCGCAGCAGGCGGGCGGGGTTGGCGGCGTCGAGCGCGGCGAAGGTGGCGGGGTCTCGCGCCGCGATCGCCGCCGCCAGCCCCGCGACGCCAAGGCGCGCCAGCTTCGCGGCGGCGGCGGCGCGGATCTCGGGCGAGGGAGGCGGGATCTCGGCCAGCCCGCAGGTCAGCGCGCTCAGATAAAGTCCGGTTCCGCCGACGATGATCGGGCGCAGCCCCTCAGCCGCGCAGGCGTTCAGCGTCGCCGCCGCGTCGCGCAGCCATGCGCCCACAGAATAGGGTCGGGCGGCGGAGACATGGCCATAAAGCCGGTGCGGCGCGCGCGCCTCGTCCTGCGGCGAGGGCCGCGCGGTCAGCACCCGCCATTCGGCATAGACCTGCGACGCGTCGGCGTTGATCACGCAGCCGCCCAGCCGCCGCGCCAGCGTCAGCGCCAGCGCCGACTTGCCCGAGGCGGTCGGCCCGGCGATCAGGATCGGCGGCTCAGGAACGCTCATGCTCCAGCGCGCGCATCGCGTCGGCCACGCGGCGGGCGTCGGCGTCGCCCGCGCGCATCCCTTCGATCACGCCAAGCCGGTTGGCCTCGGCGTGATGCTGGTTGAGTTTCCATACCCCCTCCAGCCGCGTCACCCTCAGCCGCAGGCCGACGATCCCGCGCTTCAGCCCGGCGATATAGCCGTCGGGCGCGTCGCCAACCGCCCACGGGCTGGGTTGATCCGCCTCCTGCTCCGCCGTGATCGCGTCGAGGTGGCGGGCGAGCCAATCGCCGTCATGCACCGCCGCCAGCCGCCCGTGGGCGTGGACGGCGATGTAGCTCCACGTCGGCACGACGCGGCCATCCTCGGCCTTGGAGGGATACCAGCCGGGGTGCACATAGGCGTGCGGTCCCTGAAACACCGCCAGCGCGGCCGCCCCATCCCCCGCAGCGCGCCACAGCGGATTGCCGCGCGCCACATGGGCGTCGAGGATCAGGCCGTCTTGCGTCTCGGTCGCCACCACCGGCAGATGCGCCGCCGTCAGCGCGCCGTCGCGGGTGACGACGAAAGCGCCAAGACGCAAGGCCCGGATCGCGGCCAGCAGCCGCTTGGGGTCGGTCTCCAGCGATTGCGCGCGCGCATACATGGCGCTTTCTCCCGTCGCGAGGCGCGCCTGTGCTAGCGCCGCTTACGGTCCCGCGTCCAGCGCGAAATAGACGTATCCCCACGCATCGCAGGTCGCCTCGAACAGCGCCATCTCCGCGCGCGCCTCCGCGATGGCGGCGGTCAGCGCGGGGTCGGCGGTCGCCTCGACGGCGGCGATATGCGTGGCGAGCGGGTCATAATAGCTCTCCCACCACGCCGCAGGCGACAGCCGCTCGGCGGCGACCAGACGCCAGCCCGCCGCCTCGGCGCGCGCCAGCGCGTCTGCGACCGCGCCCATCGCGGGATAGGCCTGCGCCCAGTGCGCCGCCGCCGCCGCCGGTCGGGCGGCGCCGAACCAGACGCATTCCGACACCACCAGCCCGCCGCCCGGCCGCACCAGCGGGCGCCACAGCCGCAGCGCCTGCGCGAAACCGATGGCGTAAGCGGCGCCTTCGCTCACGATCACGTCGAGCGACCCCGGCGCCGCCGGCGGCGCCGCCATGTCGCCCAGCACCGGCGTCACCGCGCCGCGCCGGGGCGGATGCGCCGCCAGCCGCGCGCCCAGCCGGTCGATGAACGGCGCGGCGGCGTCCAGCGCCAGCACGTCCCAGCCGCGCGTCAGCGCCAGCCGCAGCGCGGTGGCGCCCGAGCCGCAGCCCAGATCGGCGGCCCGCGCGCCGTCGGCCATCCGCAGCCGGTCGATCATCCGGTCGAGCGTGGCGCCTTCGCCCGGCCCCTGCCGGGGCGCGTCGCCGTGCAGCCGGATCAGCGCGTCGAGGCTGGCGGCGCTCACCGCAGCGGCGCCGTCAAAAGCGCGATGGCGATCTCCGCCGCCAGCCGCGCGTTGCTCTCGATCAGCGCCACGTTGGCGGTCAGGCTGCGCCCCTCGGTCGCCTGCAGCATCCGCCCCAGCAGGAACGGCGTGACCGCCTTGCCGCTGATCCCCCGCGCCGCCGCCTCGGCCACGGCGGCGTCGATCAGCGGCGCGATCTGCGCCATCGGGATCTCGGCCTCGGGCGGGATCGGGTTGGCGACAAGCTGTCCGCCCGCCAGCCCCAGCGCCGCGCGCATCCGGTGGGCGCGGGCGATCTGGGCGGCGGTCTCCATGCGCAGCGGCGCGGGCAGGCCGCTGTCGCGCGACCAGAATGCGGGAAAGGCGTCGGCGCGATACACGATCACCGGCACGCCGCGCGTCTCCAGCGCCTCCAGCGTCTTGGGAATGTCGAGGATCGCCTTGGCGCCGGCGCAGACCACGGTGACGGCGGTCTTCGCCAGTTCGTCGAGGTCGGCGGAGATGTCCATCGTGGTCTCGACGCCGCGATGCACGCCGCCGATGCCGCCGGTGGCGAACACCGCGATCCCGGCCAGCCGCGCGCAGATCATCGTCGCGGCGACGGTGGTCGAGCCGTCGGCCATCAGCGCCAGCCGAACCGCCAGATCGGCGCGCGACAGCTTGGCGACGTCGGTGGCGCGCGCCAGCGCCTCAAGCTGCGCGTCCTCCATGCCGACATGCACCCGCCCGCCCAGCACGGCGATGGTGGCCGGGGTCGCGCCCGCCGCGCGCACCGCCGCCTCGACGCGGCGCGCGGTCTCGAGGTTCTGCGGCGAGGGCAGGCCGTGGGTGACGATGGTGCTCTCCAGCGCCACCACGGGGGCGCCTGCGGCCTGCGCCGCCGTCACTTCGGCGTTGCGCGCAAGCGGGATCACGCCGCGCGCCTGCGCGCCGCCGCCAGCCCGGCGGCCAGCGCCTCGGCGGGGCGCGCGCCGGTCAGCGTCGCGGCGAGGTGCGCGGCGATCAGCGCGTCGCCCAGCCCGGTCGCCGAGCGCACCGCGCCCTTGTCGGGCGCCAGCGTGACATGGCCATGCGGCCCGACGTCGGCCGCAGGCAGCGGCCCGTTGGTGACCACGGCGCGGCGCACGCCGCGCGCCGCCAGCGCCTCCGCCGCCGCGCGCGCGGCGTTCAGCCCGGCGGCGCAGATCGCCTCCGCCTCCGCCCGGTTGCAATACAGCCGGTCGAGCCGCGTCAGCACCGGGCGCAGCTTCGCGGCCTTGGCCTCCGACACTGCGTCGGCCATCAGCGGCGGACGGTCGCCGCGCATCGCCAGCGCGCGGATCACGGTTGCGGGCAGGTTGGCGTCGATCAGCCAGGCGTCGGCTTCGGGCAGCGTGTCGAGCGGCAGATGCGCGGGCGTCATGGCGTCGAGCGCGGCGAGGTCCGCCACGGCGGCGATCAGTTCGCCATCCGCGCGTTCGATGGCGACATAGCGCCCTGTGTCGGCGCCGCGATAGGGGATCAGCCCCGCCGCGCTGACGCCCGCCGCCTCCAGCAGCTCGCCCAGCGCGCGCCCCTCGGCGTCGTCGCCCACCGCCGCGACCAGCGTCACCGCCACGCCCGCCGCCGCCAGCCCCAGCGCCACGTTCAGCGCCACGCCGCCGGGGCCGGTCACCACCAGCCCCGGCGCGTCGGCGCCGCGCGCGCCGGGGTTGGCGCGGGCGATCACGTCCCAATGGGCCGCGCCGAAGCAGACGACATGCGGTTTGGCGTTCATGGCCGAAGGGTGGCGCCGGATCGCCCCGACCGCAAGCCGATTTGCGCCAAAGACTTGCGCAAAAACGTTCACACAGGCGCATCGCGCGCCCGCCACATGACGCCGCGCGCGCGCAAGCGACGCTTTCGCCCGCGGCGCCGCCGTGCTAAGCGCCCGGCGCGCTGTCCCTTGCAGGGCGGCGCCCGTTTTCACGCCGCGCCGCAGGGCGCCGCCAGATCAGCAAGGACGACCCCGATGGCCGCCACCCGCACGTTCTCGATCATCAAGCCCGACGCCACCCGCCGCAACCTCACCGGCGCCATCAACGCGAGGCTGGAGGCCGCCGGCCTGCGCATCGTCGCGCAAAAGCGCATCCACATGACCCGCGCGCAGGCGGGCAAGTTCTACGAGGTTCACGCCGCGCGCCCGTTCTACGACGAGCTGTGCGACTTCATGTCCTCCGAGCCGGTGGTGGTGCAGGTGCTGGAGGGCGAGGACGCGGTGGCGAAGAACCGTGAGGTCATGGGCGCCACCAACCCCGCCGACGCCGCCGAGGGCACCATTCGCAAGGATTTCGCGCTGTCGATCGGCGAGAACTCGGTGCATGGCTCCGACAGCGGCGAGAACGCCGCCATCGAGATCGCGTTCTTCTTCGCCGGCATGGAGATCGTCGGCTGAGGCGGCGCTTTGCGCCCGCTCCACACCGGGGCGGGCGACCGCTTCACAGCATCGAGGGCAGCACCTGATCGGGCGGGCGGTGGCCGTCGGCGTAGGTCTTGACGTTCAGGATCACCTTCTCGCCCATGTCGAGGCGGCCTTCCTCGGTGGCCGACGCCATGTGCGGCAGCAGCGCGACGGTGGGCAGCGCCAAGAGGCGGGGGTTTACCGCAGGCTCCTTCTCGAACACGTCGAGGCCCGCGCCCGCCAGTTCGCCCTTCATCAGCATCCGGGTCAGCGCGTTCTCGTCGATGATCTCGCCGCGCGCGGTGTTGATGACGATGGCGCTGGGTTTGAGCAGCTTGAGCCTGCGCGCCGACAGCAGGTGAAAGGTCGCGGGCGTGTGGGGGACGTGGACCGTCAGCACATCCACGCGCGCCAGCATCTGGTCGAGGCTCTCCCACCATGTCGCGTCCAGCGCGTCCTCGGCGTCGGGGCGCAGGCGCTGGCGGTCGTGGTAATGGACCTGAAGCCCGAAGCCGCCCGCCCGCCGCGCCACCGCCTGGCCGACATGACCCATGCCGACGACGCCCAGCCGCTTGCCGCCGATCCGCCGCCCCACCATGCCGGTCGGCGACCAGCCCTCCCACTTGCCAGACTGCATCTGCGCCAGCCCCTCGGGGATGCGCCGCGCCACGGCGAGGATCAGCGCCATGGTCATGTCGGCGGTGTCCTCGGCCAGCACGCCGGGGGTGTTGGTCACCACCATGCCGCACTCGCGCGCCGTGGCGACGTCGATATGGTCGAAGCCCGCGCCGTAGTTGGCGATCAGCTTCAGCCCGCCCTCGCGCCCGCGCGCGATCACCTTCTGGTCGATGCGGTCGGTCACAGTGGGCACCAGCACCTCGGCGCGCGCGGCGGCGGCGCCCAGTTCCTCCGCCGTCATCGGCTTGTCGTCGTGGTTCAGCTCCACGTCGAACAATTCGCGCATCCGGGTCTCGATCGGTTCGGGCAGGCGGCGCGTGACGACGACCCTGAGCTTGTGATGCGGCATGACGTTCCCTCTTTCGTTACGCTTGTGATAGAATCTTACGCGAGGCGCGAACAGAGAGAACAGGCGGAAACATGATCACCCCGGCCCGCATCGCCATCGCCGCGCTGGCGACGATGTTCCTCGCCGCGGCGGCGCAGAGCGCGCCGCGCCTCGGCCCCGAGACGCACCAGCCGCTGCCGCGCTTCGTCAGCCTGAAGGTGGACAAGGCCAACGTCCGGCGCGGCCCCGGCGTCTCGCATCGCATCGACTGGGTTTTCCTGCGCCGGGGCGCGCCGCTGGAGGTGGTGGCCGAGCATGGCCAATGGCGCAAGGTGCGCGACATGGACGACGCCGAAGGCTGGATCCACCACGCCATGCTGCGCGCGACGCGCACCGCCGTCGTCACCGCCGCGCCCGACGCGGTCATCCGCCGCGACCCCGCGCCCGACGCCGCCCCGGTGGCGCGGCTGGAGACCGGGGTGACCGGGCGGCTGCGCGCCTGCGGGCCGCTGTGGTGCCAGATCGACGCAGGCGGCTATCGCGGCTGGGCGCAGAAGGCCGACCTGTGGGGCGTGCGCCGCCACGAGGCGTTCGAGTAGCGGCGCCGCAGAAGGGTCGCGTCGCGCCTGTGCGGCTTCGCGCCCTGCGCCGCGCCGGCGCGGCGCGCATGGTCGAAGCGCCCGCGCGCTAAAGCCCCAGCCCCGCCTCGGTCCGCTCCAGGATCAGCGGCGCCACCAGATCCTCCTCGTCGTCGAGATGGCGCATGAGCCGGGTCAGCAGCCGGTCGGCGTCTGCGGCGCAGGCGTCCGCCGCGCGGCGCGCGGGGTCCGCGCCGCGCGCCAGCGCGTCGATCAGCGCGCGGCCGCTTTGCGCGATCGCAAGCAGGTCGGCGTGGATGGTCTCGTGATCGCGCTCAAGCACCGCGAACCCCCGGCCCAGGCGCGGCTCGGCGCGCAGGAACAGCGGAAAGTAATGCGCGTCCTCGATCTGGTGGTGGCCTTCGAGCTCGCCGAGAAAGAACCGCAGGCGCGGGGCGAACCAGCGGCGAAAGACCTCCGGCGGCGCAGCGTCGTCGCGCCGCCCGCGCGCCGCGCCGGTCAGCGACGCGCCCAGCTCACGAAACATCGCGTGGCGGCGCAGCCAGAACGTCGCCGTGGCCCCGAGGTTGGGATGATCGGCCCATGTCTCGCGCGGATGACGGCGCAGCAGGTCGAGCAAGTCGTCCGGCAACTGCGTGCGGTGGTCGAGATCGAGCGGATCGCGCATCGGGCTCGTCTCAGCCCCGCCAATCGGCGGCGCGGGTCGCGGCGATGGGGAATGGTGGGCGGTACTGGATTCGAACCAGTGACCCCAGCGATGTGAACACGGGCCGATGCTTGTGCCCCATGGCCTTTTTCGACTCCCAAACCACTGAGAAAGCGCATATAATGCGTGACAGGTGGAAACTGTCGGAAAGCGGCGATAACGCGTGCTTTGTGCCCCATGGGGCACAAGACTCGCCGTGGGGCACAAGAGATTGGAAGGGCGCATCATGCCGAAGTTCACGGGAACGAGGCTCACAGAGATCGCCGTCGAGCGCATCGGCGCAGCGGCGAAAGGCAAGAGGATCGAGCGGCCCGACGCGCTCGCGCCCGGGCTCATTCTGCGCGTGGACTCGCACGGCCGAAAGGCATGGTGGGTGCGGTATCGCGTCGGCGCGAAGCAGACGAAGGCCCTGCTAGGCGACTGGCCAGAAATGAGCGTCGAGACCGCGCGCGACAGGGCGCGAGAGGTTCGGCGCGAAGCGGAGCGCGGCGTTGACCCCAAGGCGATGCGCGACGCCCGGGACGCCGAAGACGCCCGCGCCGCAGAGACCTTCACGCACCTCGCCGACGCCTTTTTCGACGTGTTCGCGCCGCGCGGTGCGAACACGAAGAGGGAGATGATGACGACGGTGCGCACGCACCTTAAGCCGCTGGCGGGCGTCCACAAGGAGAAGCTTCACCGGTCCATGCTCGCCGACATTACGCGCGCGCTCGCCAGTCCGAACCGTGAGGGAGGCGCGAAGCCGGGCGCGGCGCGGAAGGCATACGAGGCGGCGTCACGCATCGTCCGGTGGGCTGTCTCCGAGGGCAAGCTTGAACACGATCCGTTCCACCTCATGAAGCCGCCAGCCAAGGGGGCACCGCGCGAGCGCACCCTCGAGCATCGGGAGATTGCCCTTCTATGGCAGGCGTGGGAGGCGGAAGGCGCGCCGTTCGGCACGATGCAAAAGCTGCTGCTGCTGACGGCGACGCGACGCAACGAAGTCGCGCGGATGCAGTGGCGGGAGATCGACAACCCCGACGCCCCGACGATGTGGACCATACCGGCCGAACGCGCGAAGAACGGGAAGCCCCATACCATCCCCCTCTCTGTCGCCGCGCGTGCCGTGCTGGCCACGATCCCCCGGGGCGCAGGTGCGTTCGTGTTCTCGACGAAGGACGGCGTGCGTCCCGTCTCCGGCTTCAATCACCATAAACCGTTGACCGACCGGCTCGCCGCAGAGATCGCCGAACGGGAAGGCGTCGCGCCGGTGGGCGCGTGGACCTTGCACGATCTGCGCCGCACGGCTCGCACCGGCTTCGCGCGCCTTGGCGTGGCTCGCGAAGTCGCGGAACGGTGCATCAACCATGTCGGCGGTTCGCAGCTTGAGCGGACGTATGATCGACACACCTATGAGGCCGAAATCGCCGACGCCTTCGCGCGCTGGGGTGCTGAGGTGACGCGGATCACCGGCGGCGCGCCGGAGTCGAAGGTCATCGCCCTTCCGCGGCGCGCGTAGCGAGCACGGCGAAAAAGCCGTTGACCATGTGATTCGCGGGTATCCCCGGAGCATCAAAGCGATTCGTGGGGAAGCGAATGAACAAGGCGATCATCCGGCGCGACAAGATTCGCGACAAGACCGGCTATTGCTACCACTGGGTTGTGAAGCTCGAGAAGCGCGGCGAATTTCCGAAGCGCGTTCGACTTGGGCCGAACTCCGTGGGCTGGATCGAATCTGAAATCGACGACTGGTTGGCCAAGCGGCAGCGCGTGGCCGCCTGATTTACGCTGCGCCCGCCACACGCGGGCGCGCCAATTCTCCGCCACCCCGGCGACAAGACATTTCACAACGAGGTTATTCACCGTGGACGGCGGCAACATTCTTGCGCCCGATCGCGACGCCATGCGCGCCATGCTCGCGCGGCTCGCGGCACCGTATGGCGACGATCCGGGCGGCGGGCTCTTCGAGATCGCGAGCATCCGCCACGACGCGCACCGCGTCACGGCGCGGCACTTCGCGGCGGGCGACGTGGATGGCATGGCGGAATTCGCCGCGTCGCTGAACGCCGGGGGCGCGGCGGTCTACGTCGGCGCGGCGCTCCGCCGCGATGCGCCGCCAGAGGGCCGCGCCAAAACCGCGCACGTCGCGGCGACGCGGTGGCTGTGGCTGGATTACGACGACGCCGACGCGGCGGCGCGCGGCCCGGCGACGCTCGAGGCCGCGGGGCTCACGCCCGCTTTCGTCGTCGTGACGGGAACGACGCCGGGGCTGCGGTTGCAAGTCTGGCTCGCGCTGGCCGAACCCTGCGCGCCCGACGTGGCGTCGGCGCTCATGCGCAAGCTCGCCGCGGCGACGGACGCGGACGCCGCGCCGACCGACGCGCCCCGGATCATGCGGTTGGCTGGCGGCGTCGCGTGGCCCAAGCCGGGCAAGCCGGGGCGCGTCGCCGAACTGGTGGCGATGCGCGACGGCGCGGGCCGGGCGCTCACCTTGGCAGAAGTCGAGCGAGCCGTCGCCGCGCTCACGCCCGCCGCACCGGCCGCGCCTGTTTCGTCCGATGCACCCGCGCCAGCCGGGCGCGCCGACGGCGGCGTGTTCGCTTCGTTGCTGGCCAGTCTTCGCGCCTCTGACGCGATCGGCGCGACGGGCGGCGACGCGGAATACGGAAGGGCCGCGGCGGCTGCGGAGTGCGCGGCGCTGCGGCTTGTCGGGGAAGGCGGGCGCAACCATGCGCTCAATCGGGCCGCCTATCGACTAGGGCAACTCACCCCGCATCTGCTGACGCCTGAGACGGCCCGGGCAATGTTGCTCGACGCCGCGGCTGCGGCTGGGCTTACCGAAAGCGAGTCGAGGGCGACGGTCGCGAGCGGACTCGGCGACGGCGCAGGCAATCCCCGGCACCCCGAGTGCCCGGGCTCGACTTGCTCGACGACGGCCACGGCGACCGGCGGCGCGACGTTCGGCGCGGACGTGGCGGCGGAAGCGCCCGCGTCGGCGGCGCGGGTGCTCGCGCCTGCGCCGTTCGTGCTCACAGACGGGAGCGACATTCCGCGCCGTGAATGGCTCTACGGGCGGCACCTGATCCGCGGGTTCGTCTCCGCCACCGTCTCACCCGGCGGCGTCGGCAAGTCGTCGCTTGGAATCGTTGAGGCGCTGGCGATGGCCACGGGCCGACCGCTGCTAGGCGATCGACCGGCGGGGGCGCTCCGGGTGTGGCTCTGGAATGGAGAAGACCCGGCCGACGAAATGCGCCGCCGCGTCACGGCTGCGGCCCGGTTCCACGGGGTGACGCCCGCCGAACTGGCCGGGCGGCTCTTCGTTCAGTCGGGCCGCGATGCTCCGATCAAGCTCGCGCAGGCGAGCCGGGACGGGCCGACCATCAACGCGCAGGCGATCCGCGACCTGATCGACCATGCCAAGGCGCACGGCGTGGACGTGCTCAGCTTCGATCCTTTCGTGTCGCTCCACTCCGTCCCGGAGAACGACAACGGCGCGATTGACGCCGTTGTGAAGGCGCTCGGCAGCGTCGCCGAAGAGGCGCGCGTCGCGATTGAACTCGTTCACCACTCCCGAAAGCCCCCGGGCGGCGCGGGGGCCGTGACCACGACGGTAGACGACGCGCGCGGCGCGGGGGCGCTGATCGCGGCGACCCGATCGGCGCGGACGCTGAACCGGATGACGAAGGAGGAAGCCGACGGGTTCGGGATCCCCGTCGCGGAGTGCTGGCGCTACGTCCGAGTCGACTCCGGCAAGTCGAACATGTCGCCACCGGGCGACACGGCGACATGGCGGCAACTCGCATCCGTCGAACTCCCCAACGGAAGCGGGCTCGCGTCGGGTGATGACGTGGGCGCGGTCGCGGCGTGGACCCCGCCCGACGCCTTCGACGGCGTGACCGCGGACCTTGCGCGCCGCGCCCGTAGCGCAGTGCTCGCGGCGGATCGCGAGAACGGCGAAGCGCGCGCCGATGCGCAGGCGACGCTTTGGGCGGGCTGGATCGTCGCCGACGTGCTCGGGCTCGACCGGGCCAACCCGGCGACCAAGGGGCGATGCAAGAAGCTCATCGCCAACTGGCTGGCCAATCGGGTGCTTGTCGAGACCAAGGGGCGCGACCCTGAGAAGCGCCGCAAGGTGACGGCTATCACGGCGGGGCCGTGCGTCCCCGGCGATGCGGGCGAGCCGTCATGAGCGGCGGCGGGCGGCCCGCCCCAACCTGCACCAACCTTGCACCAACCTCGCTACGGGAGGTTGGGCGCACCCTTCCGCCCCGCCCCTGCCCCCACCCTGTAGGGGTAGGGGGGGGTGGTTGGGGCGCTGTCTGCGACCCCGCGTGCGATGCGCACCCGCCCCGACCTTCCGCCCCAACCTTCACCCGCGCCCCTGCTGGCGAGCCCTGCTCCGCAGCGCGCGCCTTCATCGGAGACAGCACCATGAACACCGGAACCGGAGCTTTCATTCCCGCGACAGGTGACGTGATCGTCGCCGCGACCGTGCGGCCCGGCGAGCCGCCGACGATCCGGCGCTATCCCGTGATCGGCTGGGAACGATCGCGCATCGCCTACGTCGCCGTGACCCCCGACGGCGCGGCGAACGAACTCAACCCGGCGCGCGCCGATGGCTGGGCGGCGAACGCGGTCCTGCGCGACGGGCGGCTCTACTGGAACGGGAAGGAGTTCGACTCGGAAGCGGCTTTCGTGGCCGTCGGGCTGCGCGTCGTCGCCGCGCAGACGGGCTCCGAATTCTGATGGCTGACCGTGAGGACGACATTGCGCCCGCCGCGCTCGAGCGGGGGCGTCTCGTGTTCCCCGTCCCCGGAACGGTGCGCTGGGTTGATGGCCAGCCCGCAGGCGTCTGGGGCGAAGACGCGCCCGTGACGATGCACGTCGCCGACGGCGACGCGATCCGCCCGGCGACGCGGGCCGAACGGCGCATGGCCGCGAAGCTGTTCCCCGAGATTCGCGGCGTCGCGAAAGCCGCCAAGCGTGGGGCGCTCCGCTTCATGGCGTGCGCCCGCCGACAGCAAGCCGGTAGTCCCGGCGACAATTGAACAGAAAGGATTTCACATGCGACCGAAAATCTCCGGGCTTACCTTCAATCAGGGAACGCCGCGCCGCGATGGCTCGCGCGTCTTGTGTTACTTTGACGCCGAACACGCGGGGCTTCGTCTTCACGGCTGCGCGCTCGCCGTGTCGCCGCGGAATGGACTCGTCGTTTGGGGGCCGCGTTCCGAGATCGGGCCGCGGCGCGGCGTGTCGATCATCGACGACGGGTTGCGCTCCCGCTTCCTCGACGCGGCGTGCGAGGCGTTCCGCGCGCTTGGCGGCGTCATCCCGCCCGACGTGGCGCGCGCGACCGGGCGCGACGGGCTCGCCGCGGCGGGCCGCGTCGTCGCTGCGCCCGTGACCATGCCCGACACTGACGGGGAGGGCCGGTGATGGCGAGCGACGACAAGGCCGCGTGCTTCATCCGGGCGTGGATCCGGGCGAACATCGGCGCATGGCGCGAAGCCGACTCCGCTCGCGTGGTCGCCGAACTCGCGAGCGCGACGGGGCTCGCGCCTGACGCCGTGTGCGACGTGATCCTCGACGAACTCGCCGCGTGGCGTGAGGCGCGCAGCGTCGGGGCGCTGCTCGAGCGGCGCGCGGCGATGCTGGCCAGCGGCGCGACGCCTGATGACCCGTATGTGCGGACGCTGGAACTACTCGCGCTCGCGACGCCGATCGGCGCGGCGAGCACGGCGCAGTAACCCCGAACCAACGCCAGCGCGCCTATAGTGACGGGCGCGGCTTCCCCGGCGCGCGGATGCTTGACGCTTCGCGAGCCGGGACGCCGCACCCCTTCACGACGGACGCCGCGCGCTCCGTCGTTCGTCATGCCCGGCGCTGGCGGTCCCCCCGTATCTCTCAGCTTGGAGGACTCCATGTCCGCTCTTCGTCTGCCTTCCGCCCTGCGCGCCGTGCGCGCCAACACCGACGCCGGGGCCGTTCTGCGCGACCTGTCGGCGGCGTTCGCCGACTTCCGCGCCAAGTCGGAGTCGCGCGTCGCCGCGCTCGAGGCGGAACTCACCGAGACGCGCGCCGAGGTGGCCGGGCGTCACGCCGCGGCCGTCATCGGCGGCGGTTCGGGCTCCGCGCCGCTCACCGATCGGCGCGCGCTGGCCAGCTTCGGCGAAGTCCTGCGCGGCCGCGCCGAAATGTCGGGCGTCGTCGGGCCGTCGGGCGGCTACGCCGTGCCGCTGGAAATCGACTCCATCGTGACGGAACAGGTCGCCGACCTGTCGCCGATCCGCGGCGTGGCGCAGGTGGTCACGACAGCTTCCGCCGCCTATCGCCGTCTCGTGAACGTCCGCGGCACCGCGTCGGGCTGGGCTGCGGAGCGTGACGACCGCGCCGAGACGGCGACGCCGAACATGGCCGCCATCGAACCCCCGTCGGGCGAACTCTACGCGCTGGCGGTGGTGACGAACGAGTTCCTCGAGGACTCGGCTTTCGACGTGCGGAACTTCCTCGCATCGAACGTGGCCACCGAGTTCGCCGTTCAGGAAGGCGTCGCGTTCGTGTCGGGCGACGGCATCAAGAAGCCCGCGGGCATCCTCGCCGCGCCGACGGCCGCGACGAAGGACCACGTTCGCCCGTTCGGCACGCTCGAGCACGTCGGCACCGGCAACGCCACCGGCTTCGACGCCACCGACCCCGCCGACTCTCTGCATGATCTGGTGACGGCGCTTCGGCCCGGCTACCGCGTCGGGCAGGGCGTCGCGTGGGCGATGAACTCGCGCACGGCGGGCGTCGTGCGGAAGATGAAGGACGCGGAAGGCCGGTATCTCTGGCAGTCGAGCATGGGCCTTGGCCAGCCGAACACGATGCTCGGGTATCCGGTGGTTGAGGTGGAATCCATGCCCGACGTGGAAGCCGGGGCCACCCCGATCGCGTTCGGCAACTTCCGGGCTGGCTACCTCATCACCGACCGGCGCGGCGTCGTCGTGATCCCCGACCGCGTGACCAAGCCCGGCTTCACCCGGTTCTACTTCTCGAAGCGCACCGGCGGCGCGATCCTCGACAGCAACGCCATCAAGCTGTTGAAGATCGAAGCGTGATGACCGGGGGCGGCGCGCCCAGCGCCGCCCTTCGCCCTGCGCGCAAGGAAAGCGCCTGACGGCTGCGCGTCGTCGGCGCACCCTTGCACCCGCCGCGCCTCTCGCGCCCGCCACGCGCTTTCGCATAAGCGCCACGGCACCCCCGGGGGGGGGTGGGTGTGAAATCCCGGTGCTTGGGGGAGGATACCGCATGGGGGAGTTGAATTTTTCCGCGTGCGTTTCGGACTTTCGGAACGTCACCCCCGCTGACCTATTCGGAGTCCGCGTCATGCCGATGCCCCGGAAGCCCGGAACGCTCCACGTCCTGCACGGCACGCGCCCCCGTTACGACCGGAGCGGCGAGCCGCGCGACCTTCCGCCCCTTGGCGAGCCGCCCGCCTGCTTGCGCGGCCCGGCGCTCGCCGTCTGGCGCGAGATCGCCGCGACGGTCGCGCCGGGCGTGCTTGCCGCTCCCGACCGGTTCGCGCTCGAGATCGTGGCGCGCCTTCTGGCCAAGCTCCGGCGCGACGGGCTCACCGCGTCGGAGACGCGCGCCCTGCAACGCGGCTTCGCCAGCATCGGCATGACGCCCGCCGACCGCTCGCGCGTCGCCCCGGCGCTCGCGAAGCCGGAACCGGCGGGCTCGCCGTGGGACTCGCTCGACGGCTGATGCGCTACCGCGGGGCCGCGCCTTGATCGCCGCGCCGCCAGCCGTCACAACGGCACCATGTCACGCCCGCGCCCGCCGATCGTCAGCATTCCCGGACTCCCCGGCACCGTGTCGGATACCGATCTTCTCGCCGTCGTCGCGTGGGCGAAGGAATGGCACGGCGAGCCTGTCGAGAAGTCCGACGCCGAACTGCTGGCGCTGGCGCGCCAGTCCTTAGACGGCGCGGCCCTGAAAGAGCGGGCGCTTGGAACGCCCGCATATCTCGTGGTCGCCGCGGCCGTGAAGCTGGTTCGCTTCCTGTCGCAGCGCGAGCGGATGTTGCGAACGACTCGCGTCCTTCCGCTCGCGCTCTTCTCCGCCCGTGTCGATTGCTGCGCCGTGGCGCAGAAGCTCGACGGGAAGCGGTTTCCAGTCGCCAAGCTCCCGACGATCCCCCTCGAGGGATGCGACACCGCGCGCTGCTACTGCCACGTTCGCGCGGTGGCGAAGTAGCCGCTATCTGCTGGCCAGCAACGCCGCTGTCGCGCCCGTGTCGCCGCGCTCTACCGCCTGCGCGAAGGCTTCGACCTCTTCGACGCTGGCGTGCTCGCCGAGCGCCACGCGGGCCATGCGGCCGACGCCTTGCGCCTCTCCGGTGGCGACGGCTTCGCGCATCGTCGCGCCGAACTGGCGGGCGATCCGGGCCGACGTGGCGGCGTGATCGGCGAGCACGTCGGCGGCGCTCGAGGCTTCAACGGCGATGGTGGCGGGCATGGCGCGGACTCCGTGATGGCGCGGCGGGGAGTTGCCGCAACGCCATGCTACCTGAACGCAGCTTGGACGAAAAGCCGTTTATTATCAGTTGGATAGCGTCACACCCCGTCACACCGGGTCGGCGCTCTAGAGCTTCACAGTCGGGCACGAAGGCGATAGCCTTGCGAACTCGTAGTGTTGCTGTTGATGCGGGGACGATTACATGAGTGATCCGCCTAGAGAGAAGCCGTATAGCACGAAGATATGGCGCGATTTCCGAAAGAGCCTTCTTGAGCGATTTGGCGAATACTGCGCCAAGTGTGGTAAAGGCGGGCCGGGCGTTGTTCTGCAAATACATCACTTGAAGTATCGGCGCGGCGTGAAGCCATGGGAATATCCGCTCTCTGATCTGGAAATTCTGTGTCGCGGCTGTCACGCAGAGGCACACGGGCGGATCATGCCGCGCACCGGGTGGGAACTCGAGGCGTTCAACGACACTGGCGAGCCTTCCGAAGAATGCGAGCTTTGCGGCACTGAAATTCGCTACGTCTATACAATATCGCATCCGTCGTGGGGGATGCTCGACGTGGGTGAACAGTGCTGCGACAAGCTTACAGCCGAGATCGACGCGACGGGACACCTGCGGCTCTACAAGAGCGCGCTGCGGCGCAAGGAGACGTTTCTAAAATCGCCGCTATGGCGACGTGTCGGCACTTCGCTGTTTCGACGATACGCGAATTTCTACTGTGAGATACACCCGGACGAATCCGGGCACCGGCTCAAGCTGACTTGCGAAGGGCTTGGAGAGATTCCCGGGCGGAAGCTGTTCGCCAGCGAAGACGAAGCGAAGGCGCTGCTCTTCGATCTTGTCGAGAGCGGGGAGCTTGTCGCGCTGTTCGTCAAGCGTTTCGGGCGCTCAGAGTGAGTCGCCCGATGTTCCCCAAGCACATGCGGCGCTTTGTGCCCCACCTTGTGCCCCACGTCTGATGGACCGGTGAAAAGCGTCCGGGATGCTGCGCCTAAGTGATTGAAAGATATGGTGGGCGGTACTGGATTCGAACCAGTGACCCCAGCGATGTGAACACTGTGCTCTACCAACTGAGCTAACCGCCCGTGAGCCGCGTGATTACGGGCGCCGCGCGAGCGCGTCAAGAGGCGCGCGCGACAAGGCGCGTCGCGCAGGCGGGAACCTCGTTCAGCGCGTCGATCAGCGCCGCCGCCGCCAGTTCGTGATGCGGCTGGGCGGCGTAGCCGAAGCGGCACAGGATGCAGGGCAGGGCGGCGCGCCGGGCGGTCTCGACATCGGTGACGGTGTCGCCGACCAACACGGCGCGCGCGGGCGCGGCGCCCAGCCGGGCGATGGTCTCCAGCAGCGGGCGGGGGTCGGGCTTGCGCACCGGCAGGGTGTCGGCGCCCAGCACCGCGCCGAAGCGCCCCGCCACGCCCAGCGCGTCGAGCAGCGTCCGGGCGAGGCCCTCGGGCTTGTTGGTGCAGACGCCCAGGCGCCAGCCGCCCGCCGCCAGCGCGTCGAGGCAGGCGAGGGCGCCGGGAAACAGGCGGCTCTCATCGGCGATGCGCGCGGCGTAGGCGTCGAGAAACGGCTCGAACAGCGCGTCCACCCGCGTCTCGTCCGCCGCCAGCCCGGCGCCCGCCATGCCGCGCCTGAGCAGCGCGCGCCCGCCCGCGCCCGCCGTGATGCGGTCGGCGACCGGGTCGAGCGCGGGCCAGCCCTCGCGCGCCGCGATGGCGTTCAGCGCGCCGATCAGGTCGGGCGCGGTGTCGGCCAGCGTGCCGTCGAGGTCGAAGATCACGGCTTTCATGCAGTCTCCGGCGAGGCCTGTCCCGGCGCTCGCAATGGGGCGCAATTCGGCGTATCATGCAATCTTGATAAGTCGGGCGCAACGTCGTCCCGACACAGGTTCGCACAAGAAACAAAAAGCGAGGCGCAGTGAAAAAAATCATGATTCTCGCCGCTGCGGGGCTGCTCGCCGCCTGCGGCGCACCGAAACAGAAGGTCGCCAAGGTCGATCCCTACGCCGTGACCCGCGACGACAGCTGCTACACTGTCGATCTTTTCACCAAGGTCGAAATCGCCCATCCGGGCGAGACGGTGCCCAAGGACTGGCGCGCGTTCTCCGGGCGCTGGGGCGGCGGCAAGTGGGCGGGCGAGTGGTGCCACGACCTCTATGTGCTCGACATCGCGCCGGACGGCCAGGTGCATCTCGTCGAGACCTACGCGCCCTATGCGCCGTGGGGCAAGCGCGCCACCGCGTTCCGCCGCGTGGCGCAGATCGGCGAGGACGGGCGGCTGCGGCTGAACTATGGCCGCGTCAAGCTGGTCTATTGGGTCGAGAACGGCGTGATGTATGGCGCCCGCGACGAGGGGCTGGGCGCGCAGCCGATCGCCATGGTGCGGCGCGACGCCTGAGCGGGGTCGCGCGCGCAATCCCAGCCCAGGCGCTTGAGGAGCGGCGGCCGGGGGATCTGGCGTATGGCGCCGGCCCGTTCACGTGCGGCGGCGCTAGACGCGCTTCAGTTCGCGCCGCATGATCTTGCCGGTGGCGGTGGTCGGCAGGCTGTCGGCGAACACCACCTTGCGCGGCGCGACATGCGGGCTCAGCCGCGCGCGCACATGGGCGATCAGCGCCTGCGCGGTGGCGTCGTCCGGCGCGGCGCCGGCGCGCAGCACCACATGCGCCACGACGATCTCGGTGCGCAGCGGGTCGGCCTCGCCCACCACCGCCGCCAGCGCCACGGCCGGGTGGCCGCTGAGACAGTCCTCGATCTCGGTCGGCCCGATGCGATAGCCGCTGGAGGTGATCACGTCGTCGGCGCGCGAGGCGAAGAACAGATAGCCTTCGTCGTCGATGCGGCCCTCGTCGCCGGTGCGCATCCAGTCGCCCGCGAATTTCTCCGCCGTCTTGTCCGGGCGGCCCCAGTAGCGCAGGAACATCGAGGGCGCGCCGCGCCGGATCGCGATCTCGCCGGTCTCGCCCGGCGGCGACGCGCGCCCGGCGCTGTCGATCACGGCCACGTCGAAGCCGGGCACGGCGCGGCCCATCGAGCCGGGCTTGACCGGCATGATCTTCGCATTGTTGGCGACCGCCTTGTTGCATTCGGTCTGGCCGTAGAACTCGTTGATGGTCAGCCCCAGCGCGTCGCGGCCCCAGTCGAGCAGCTCCGCCCCCAGCGCCTCGCCGCCGCAGCCCAGCGTGCGCAGCCGCGCGCCGAAGCGCGCCAGGTCGGCAACCTGCCGCATCAGCTTGAGCGCAGTCGGCGGCGCAAAGACGCAGGTGACGTCATGCGCGGCGATCAGGGCGAAGGCGCGCTCGGGGTCGAACTTCTCGAAGCGGTGCGACAGAAGCGGCACGCCCCAATAGAGCGCGGGCATCATGATGTTGCACAGGCCCCCCATCCACGCCCAGTCGGCGGGGGTCCACATCGCGTCGCCCGGTTGCGGCGGGAAGTCGTGCACGAGCAGCGCGCCCGGCAGGTGGCCCGGCAGCACCCGGTGGCCATGCAGCGCGCCCTTGGGCGGGCCGGTGGTGCCGGAGGTGTAGGAGATCAGCGCGGCGTCGTCAGGGCCGGTCTCAACCATCGCGTGCGCGTCGCGAGCGCGATCCAGCGTCGCGGCGAAATCTTCCGCCCCGCCGCCGCCCACGGTCAGGATGCAGCCGAGATCGGGCAGCCCCGCGCGAATCGCGTCGATCTTGGCGCGGTTGGCGGCGTCGGTGACCAGCGCCTTGGCGCCGCTGTCGCGCAGGCGGAACGCCAGCCCGTCCTCGCCGAACAGCGTGAACAGCGGCACCGCGACCGCGCCCAGGCGATAGGCCGCAAGATGCGTCAGCAGCGTCTCGGGCGATTGCGGCAGCAGCACCGCCACCCGGTCGCCGCGCGCCACTCCCGCCGCCGCCAGCGTGTTGGCCAGCCGGCAGGCGGCGCGCTCCAGCCGCCCAAAGCTCCAGGCGTCGAGCGCGCCGTCGGCCCCGAGGTGGCGCAGCGCCACGCGGTCAGGTTCGGTGCGCGCCCACTTGCCGCACAGCGCCTCGGCCATGTTGAATCGCGCGGGCAGCCGCCAGCGGAAGTCGGCGCGCATCTGGTCCCATGAGCGGCCCGGCGCGAGGGCGGAAAGGTCGATCATCAGGGCTTGGTCGCGGCGAAGGCGGGCAGGGCGTTCGCGCGCGCCGCCAGCCCGGCAAGGCGCGGATAGCCGGGCTTGAGCAGATAGGCGTTGGTCGCCGCCGCGATGTCATGGGCGCAGACCAGCGCCACGTCGGCGCCGTTCGGCGCGTCGCCGCCGATCCAGCCATCGGGCCAGCCATGATCGGGCCAGCCATGATCGGGCGCCAGCGCCTCCAGCGCCGCCAACCCGCCCGCGATCTGGCGCTCGATCTTTTCGATCACCGCCGGATAGTGCAGCGCGGGGTCGCGGCGGTTCTTTTCATAGACCAGCGCCACCACCTTGTCGGCGACGGCGGAAGCCAGCGCCACCGCCTGAAGCGTCGCCGTGCGCGCCGGGCCGGAAGCCGGGATCAGCGCGGCTTGCGGCGCGGTCATGTCCAGCCAGTCGCAGATCGCCCAGGCCTCGATCAGCAGGGTTCCGTCGTCCAGCGCCAGCACCGGCACGCGCGCCACCGGGCTGACGGCGGCGATCTGGTCGAAGTGATCGACCACCGACAGCTCCCGCCGCTCGAACGCGCGCCCTTGCAGCGTCAGCCATATCGCCACCCGGCGGGTGAAGGGCGAGAGGTTCCGGCCATAGAGGATCATCGCGCGCTCCGCTGCTGCGCGCGCATAGAACGCCCTGCGCGCGGCGTTGTCAAAGCCGCCTCACGCCTCCTTGACCGCCTCCATCACCACGAAGGTCGAGGTCTGCGCCACATGGGGCAGGGCGGAGATCACCTCGCCCAGCAGGCGGCGATAGGCGGCGATGTCGCGGGTGCGCACCTTGAGCAGGTAATCGAACGACGCCGCGATCATGCAGCACTCCACGATGCCCGGCGCGTCGCGCACGGCGGCGTTGAACGCCTCCAGCGCGGCGGAGCGGGTGTCGCTGAGGCTGACCTGCACATAGGCGATATGCCCCAAGCCCAGCCGCGCGTGATCGAGCCGCGCGCCATAGCCCCGGATCACGCCCAGCCGCTCCAGCCGCTTGACCCGCGCCTGCGTCGGCGACTTGGAAAGCCCGGCCTGCGCGGCGAGCGCGGCCATCGACAGCCGCGCGTCGGCGCCCAGCGCGCGCAGGATGCGCAGGTCGATCGCGTCGATGTCGTCTGTTTCACCCGCCATGCGCAGGACGATAGCGGCTACAGCGCCGATGTAAACGGGACGAACGCTGCGCATCGCCGCGCAACTCGGGACGGACGCCGCCTGCCATCCAAGCTATCCTGCGGCGTCAACCAAAGGAGAGACGCCCATGCCGCTCGATGACCGCGCCCCGCTGCGCCACGCCCTGACCGCCGGAGAGGCCGCCGCCGTGCGCGCCGCCATCGACGCCGCCGCGCTGTCGCCCGAAGACCGCGCCGCGATCTCCGCCGACGCGGCGGCGCTGGTGCGCGCGGTGCGCGGCTCGGGCGCGCCGGGGGTGATGGAGCAGTTCCTCGGCGAATACGGGCTTTCGACGCGCGAGGGCGTGGCGCTGATGTGTCTGGCCGAGGCCCTTCTGCGCGTGCCCGACGGCGAGACCATGGACGCGCTGATCGAGGACAAGATCGCGCCGCACGACTGGGGCGCGCATCTGGGCGACTCAGGCTCGATCCTGGTCAACGCCTCGACCTGGGCGCTGATGCTGACCGGGCGGGTGCTGGAGCAGGAGAGCGAGGGCGTGGTCGGCGCGCTGCGCGGGCTGGTGCGCCGTCTGGGAGAGCCGGTGATCCGCACGGCGGTGGGCCGGGCGATGCGCGAGATGGGCGCGCAGTTCGTGCTCGGCCAGACCATGGCCGAGGCGCTGAAGCGCGGCGCGCCGCTGGTGGCGGAGGGCTACACCTACTCCTATGACATGCTGGGCGAGGCGGCGCGCACCGAGGCCGACGCGCGGCGCTATTTCGACGCCTACGCCGCCGCCATCGCCACCATCGGCCGCGCGGCCAAAGGCGCGGACGTGCGCGCCAACCCCGGCATCTCGGTCAAGCTGTCGGCGCTGCACCCGCGCTATGAGGCCGCGCAGGGCGCGCTGACGACGCCGGCTCTGGCCGGGCGGCTGCTGGATCTGGCCCGCGCGGCGCGCGACGCCGGGATCGGGCTGAACATCGACGCCGAGGAGACCGACCGGCTGGAGCCGTCGCTCGACATCATCGCCGCGACGCTGGGCGACGCCAGCCTGAAGGACTGGGAGGGTTTCGGCGTGGTGGTGCAGGCCTACGGCCTGCGCGCCCCCGCCGCCATCGACTGGCTGCACGACCGCGCCGAGAGCCTTGGACGGCGCATCATGGTGCGGCTGGTCAAGGGCGCCTACTGGGACGCCGAGATCAAGCGCGCGCAGGTGCTGGGGGTCGAGGGCTATCCGGTGTTCACCCGCAAGACCCACACCGACATCAGCTATCTGGGCTGCGCGCGGCGGTTGCTGGCGCGCGCGGACCGGATCTATCCGCAGTTCGCCACCCACAACGCGCATTCCGCCGCCGCCGTGATGCACATGAGCCGCGCGATGGGCCTGGGCGCGGACCGCTTCGAGTTCCAGCGTCTGCACGGCATGGGCGAGGCGCTGCACGCCGCCGTGCGCAAGCGCGACGGCGCGCGCTGCCGCATCTACGCCCCGGTCGGCGCGCACCGCGACCTGCTGGCCTATCTGGTGCGCCGCCTGCTGGAGAACGGCGCCAACTCAAGCTTCGTGCACCAGATCGTCGATGAGGCGGTGGCGCCGGAGACCATCGCCGCCGACCCCTTCGCCGCAATCCCCTCCGAGGGCCCGGCGCCGCACCCCACCATCCCCGCTCCGCCCGCGCTCTACGGCGCCGGTCGGCGCAACGCGAAAGGCTGGGACATCGCCGACCCCGCCACATACGAGGCCATCGAAGCGGCCCGCGCCGCCTTCGCCGCGCCGCACCGCTGGACGGCGGGGCCGGTTACGGCGGCGCAAGGCGGCGGCGCGGCGCATGACGTGCTCAACCCCGCCGATCTGTCGGACGTGGCGGGCCAGGCGCGCGACGCCGACCCCGATCAGGCGCGCGCGGCGGTGGGGCTGGCGGTGTCGGCGCAGCCTGCGTGGGCGGCGACGCCCGCCGCCGAGCGCGCCGCAGCACTGCTGCGCGCCGCCGATCTCTATGAGGCCCACGCGGCGGAGTTCTTCGCCCTGTGCGCGCGCGAGGCCGGCAAGACGCTGGCCGACGCGGTGGCCGAGGTGCGCGAGGCGGTGGATTTCTTGCGCTATTACGCGGCGGAAGCGGCCGCGCAGGAGGCGGGATGCCGCGCGCGCGGCGTGATCGTGTGCATCTCGCCGTGGAACTTTCCGCTGGCGATCTTCACCGGCCAGATCGCGGCGGCGCTGGTCACCGGCAACGCGGTGCTCGCCAAGCCCGCCGAACAGACCCCGCTGATCGCGGCGCGCGCCGTGGCGCTGCTGCTGGAGGCGGGGGTCCCCGCCGACGCGCTGCACCTGCTGCCGGGCGACGGGCCGGGGGTGGGCGCGGCGCTGACCGCCGATCCGCGCATCGCGGGCGTGTGCTTCACCGGCTCGACCGAGGTGGCGCGGCTGATTGAGCGCCAACTGGCCGAGACCGCGCCCGACGCGATGCTGATCGCCGAGACCGGCGGGATCAACGCGATGATCGTGGACAGCACCGCGCTGCCCGAACAGGCGGTGCGCGACATCCTCGCCAGCGCGTTCCAGAGCGCGGGCCAGCGCTGTTCGGCGCTGAGGATGCTCTATGTGCAGGAGGAGGTCGCGCCGGGGATGCTGGAGATGCTGTCGGGCGCGCTCGACGCGATGCGGCCGGGCGACCCGTGGCGGCGCGAAACCGACATCGGCCCGGTGATCGACGCCGAGGCGCAAGCCGCCATCGCCGCCCATATCGACGCCGCCGAGGCCGAGGGCCGCGTGCTCAAGCGGCTGGCGGCGCCTGCGGGCGGGCGGTTCGTCACGCCTGCGGTGATCCGCGTCGGCGGCGTCGCCGACATCGCGCGCGAGGTGTTCGGCCCGGTGCTGCATGTCGCCACCTTTCCGGCGGGCGGCGTGGCGACGGTGGTGGACGCGATCAACGCGCGCGGCTTCGGGCTGACCTTCGGGCTGCACACCCGCATCGACGGGCGGGTGCAGAAGGTGGTGGAGCGGGTGCGCGCGGGCAACGTCTATGTCAACCGCAACCAGATCGGCGCCATCGTCGGCGCCCAGCCGTTCGGCGGCGAGGGCTTTTCCGGCACTGGGCCGAAGGCGGGCGGCCCGCACTATCTGCGCCGCTTCCGCACCCGCGACGTTCCCGAGGCGGCGGCGATCGACGCCGCGCCGGTGACGGCGCTGGCGCTGAAAATGGCGCGGCTGAAGCTGGAGACCGGCGGCTGGGCGGCGCGGCGCGACCGCGTGGCGGCGCTGCGGGCTGCGCTGCGGGGCCGCGCGGCGGCGGCGATGGCGGCGGCGGCGGCGACCGACATCGGCCCGGTCGATCTGCCGGGGCCGACCGGCGAGGCCAACCAGTTGCGCCTTGAGCCGCGCGGCGTGGCGCTGTGTCTGGGGCCGGACGCGGCGTCGCTCATGGATCAGGCGGTGCGCGCGCTGGCGATGGGCTGCGGCGTGCTGGCGGCGGCGCCGGGGGCGGGCGCGGCGCTGGCGGCGCTGGCGGCGGTCGCCCCGGTGGTCTGCGTCGAGGGCGGCTTGCCGGCCGATCTGCGCGATCTGGCGATCGACTGCGCGGCCTACGACGGCCCGGCGCCGGAACGCGCCCTGGTGCGCGCGATGCTGGCGGCGCGGGAGACGGCGCTGACGCCGCTGATCACCGCCGCCGATCCGGCCAGCGCCTTTGCGGTGGAGCGCGTGGTCAGCATCGACACCACGGCGGCGGGCGGCGACGCGGCGCTGCTGGCGGCGGCGGCGTAACGCCCGCTCAGGCGGCGGTGAGCGCGCGCGCGCCGCGCGCCATCGCCGCCGCCAGCGCGGGCCGGGCGCGCACTCTGGCGAAATAGGCGCCGACCTGGCCGCCGGGCAGGGCGAACTTCGCGGCTTCCGCCCATGCGGCGCAATGGCCGAGCAACAGGTCGGGCACGGTGAAGGAGTCGCCCGTCACGAACGGGTTGTCGCCCAGCCGCGCGGCCAGCGTCTCCATGGCGCGGGCGAATTCGGCGCGGCAGGTCTCCTTCACCTGCGGCACGCGCAGATTTTCGGGCAGGGCGAAGCTGTGCTTGCCGGCGGTCCACAGCGCGCCCTCGACCTCATCGACGCAGAACTGGGTGAAGCCGTCCTGCCGCGCCCGCGCCAGCGTGCCGGCCGGATGGGTGAAGCGGCTGTGGCTGTCGGCGAGATACTGCACGATGGCGACCGAATCGGTCAGCACAGTGTCGTCCACGAACAGGACAGGGATTTTTCCCGCCGGGTTGGCGGCGCGGGCGGCTTCGGACTGCGGCGGCGCGGGGTCGTAGGCGTAAGTCTCGCCCAGCTCCTCAAGCATCCACATCACGCGCATGGCGCGGGAGCGGGGGTGGCCGACGAGACGCAGTCTCATCTGCGCGACAAGCCGCTGAAGCGCGGGCGCGTCCTGCCGATCATGCTGCAAGAACTAGCGAAAACGCCGTCAGCGGCGCGGCTCGGGCCGGACGCGCACCGGGATCGGCCGCGGCTGCGGCGCGGGCGCCAGATCGTCGAGAAGATCGGCGAGGGCCTGAAGGATTTTTTTCAACGCTGCTCTCCCTGCCTTGGGAAAACGTCTGCGCCCCTGCGGCGCCGTTTTCCCGTCTGTATGACAAGTCGGTGTCGGCTCACGGATTTCAAGCTCACACCGGACCTGTTTACAAAGAGTTTAGACCCCTGCGCACTGCTGTCAAATGTGAACGAACGCTAGAGCCGCGCCGCGGCCAGCCCGTTTTTGTGGAACACATGGCATTGCGCGCCGTCGAGCGTGACGGCGATCTGCTCGCCCGCCCGCACGCTGGCGTCGCCCGGGGCGCGCGCGACAAGGCGCTGGCCGTCGGGCAGGTCGAGGTGGATGAAATGGCTCTCGCCCAGTTGCTCCACCACGTCGATGCGGCCGTTGAGCGGCTGGCCGCCTTCGGCGACGAAGTGCTCCGGGCGCATCCCCAGCGTGACGGTCTCGCCCGCGCGCAGGTCCGCGCCCGACACAAGCGCCAGAATGTCGCCGCCGCCGGGCAGGGCGCAGCGCACGCCGCCCTCCTCGACGGCCGTCACCTTTGTTTTGATGAAGTTCATTTGCGGCGAGCCGATGAACCCGGCCACAAACAGGTTGCGCGGACGGTGATACAGATCCAGCGGCGCGCCGACCTGCTCCACATGGCCGTCGCGCAGCACCACGATCTTGTCGGCCAGCGTCATCGCCTCCACCTGATCGTGGGTGACGTAGATCATCGTCGCCGCCATCTCCTGATGCAGCTTGGCGATCTCAAGCCTTGTCTGCACCCGCAGCGCGGCGTCGAGGTTGCTGAGCGGCTCGTCGAACAGGAACACCTTGGGGTCGCGCACGATGGCGCGGCCGATGGCGAC